>DASYSI010000256.1:0-15841 GCA_036003485.1 Burkholderiales bacterium
TGCCGGATCGTTGCGGCTCAACTGCTTCTCCAGCTCCGCGCGCTCCGCAAGGAATTTTTCAAATCCCGCCGGCGAGCTGATGACAAGCAGCCGCCCGCGGGTCGTGCCTTCGTTCTTGTACGAATGCCGCACACCCTTGGGTCCGAACACAAAGGTTCCGGCAGGCGCATCAATTCTGCGCTCGCCGATCTGAAACGCGAACTGGCCTTCGATCACGTAGAAAGACTCGTCTTCGATGCCGTGCGTATGAGGCTCCACGCCGCCGCCGGGATCGCGCATGTTCTCGAGCAGGGAATAGGCGCCATTGGTGTCTTTGGAAATCACTTTGAATCCCGCACCCGGCGGCTGAACGAGAACCCGGCTTTCAGGTGCGGCGGCAACCGGCTTTTCGCTCTGCATCTGACTGAAAGCGGTCGCCGGAAAAAGAAACGCGAGAGCTGCTGCAGCGATGGCTTTCATGATTCCCTCTCCGTTTAAAGTCTGCTAACCGATGTTGACCGGCTTGCCGCTTGCCGCGGAAGCGACGATCGCATCGAGTACCGCGATGCCGTTGACGGCCTGCTCGGGCGGCACCATGAAAGGCTGCTTTGCGCTGACCGCATCCGCGAACGCTTCGAGCACCGCGCGCTCCTTGTTGGCCGGCTGCAGTGCAATCAGTTGCGGCGCACCCTGGAGACCGCGAAATGAGAGTTCGGTATCGCCGCGGATTTCGAGCCAGCCTTTGGTGCCGAACACATGCACTCGGTAGAGATCGCCCGTGACAAATACCGAACCGAGGTAGCCCGTAACTCCGCCGGAAAATTTGAGCAGCATCGAGGTCGTGTCGTCCATATCGATATCGGAAGCCAATTTGCGGCGATCGCTGAACGCGTACACCGTGCTGACGAGGCCGCCCACCTGGATCATCGAATCGAGCGCATGAATGCCGCGCGCGGTCATTCCACCTGCCGGAGCCTCTGTTCGAGTCGAGCGCCAGCTGTCCGCCTTGAGCCCATATCCGGTCGGCCCTGAATGCTGGCCTTCGATATGCACGACATCACCGATCTCGCCGGCGCGGATTCGTTTCATCATCTCGACAAACGATGGCGCATACCTGCGGTTGAAGCCCAGACCGAGCGTAACTTTCGCCGCACGGCACGCGTCGACCGCGCGTTGCGCCGACGCGCGCGTCAGCGTGATCGGCTTTTCGACGTACACGGATTTTCCGGCTTTGGCCGCCTGAACGATTTGCGCCTCGTGCTGCGAATGCGGCGTCGCTAGCACAACGGCGTCGATCTTGGCGTTGCGCAGCACTTCCTCGTACGAAGAAACCAGGATCAGGTCGTTCTTGGCGGCGAATTCGCGGTGGCCATCCGGATTGCGGGTGATCCCCTGCACGAACTTAATCTTCGCGCTGCCTCGCACCGAATCAACCAGTTTGGACCCCCAATTACCGAGTCCGTATATCGCGACATTTAGCATGGCTGCAGTGACTCCTTCGCTTTGATGATTGATCGTGTCAAGCGGCCGCCGCTACGAGCGTTTGCGCAAGCCATGATGACACCAGGTCCGCGACCGCGTCTTCGCGATCGTTGTAGAAGTGATCGCAGTTCGGCACGATCTCGACCTTGCATGCGCCGCCTGCGTTTTGCTGAAATTCTTCGGCGGGATAGCGGTCGCGCGGCTCCTTGTCGCCGCGTATGAACAGCGCCGGGCACTTGATCTGGGGAGCGAGCGCCAGGGTATCGGGCACCGTCTCAATGCGGTCGAGAAAACTCTCGGCGCTGATCACGTACCACCAGCCGGGCATGAACATCAGCTCGCGGCCGCGTCCGGCATTCACGAGTGCGCGTGCCTGCGTGCAAATTTCGTCGAAGCGCTCGCCGGCAAAGAGACCGTCCCTTGCGCCATCCTGCACCGATCGCTTGCCGCCGCGGCCCGCCGAAAGCAATATCAGCGCCGGAGTTTGTGGGTGATCGACGACGTGGCGCACGCCGAGCATGCCGCCGTTGCTGTGCCCGATCACGACCGGATGCGGAAATCCGCGCGCCGCCAGCCATTGCGCAGCGAATCGATTGTCGGCGATCGCCTCGCGCGTCAGCTGAAACGCGCCGCCTTCCGCGACGCGGCTCGCGCGGGTGCTGAGAATGTCGTGACCGCGACGATTGAACGCGAGGCAGGCGAAACCCGCGCGCGTCAGCACCGGAGGCAGAAAGCGCAGTGCTCCGGAATAAAAATTCATCGTATTGCCGTGGAACATCAGCACTGCTCCTGCGGTCGAGCCGCCATCGGGCTCGTGAAACGCGCCCGCAAGCGGTATCGTGTCGGTCGTAATCGAAATCAGTTGGGTGCGCATTACTCGAGCGCGATTCCGGCCGCAGCAATCAGCTTGCGATATTTTTCGATCTCAGCCCTGACCAGCGCCGCGAACTGTTCGGGCGTGTTGGCCACGACCTCGAAGCCCTGCGCACTCGCGCGGTCCTTGATTTCCCTGGCACTCAGGATGCGCGCGGCTTCGCGGTGCAGCTTGCGCACGATCTTGTCCGGCGTGCCGGCCGGCGCGAACAGACCGTGCCAGATCTCGAAATCGTAGCCGCTCACGCCCGACTCAGCGATCGTCGGCACGTTAGGCAGCAATGCAATGCGCTTCGCGCTGGTAACACCGAGCCCCTTCATTTTGCCGGCGTTGACGTGCGCGGCACTCGCGACAGGCGTCAGTATCGACACCTCGACTTCGCCCTGCAGCACGGCAAATTCGGTCGGCGCGCTGCCTTTGTAGTGCACGTTGTTGAGCGCGATTTGCGTCTGCGCTTTCAACGCTTCGCCGGCGAGCTGGCCGGTCGCGCCGGCGACGCCGATGTTGAATTTTCCGTCCTTCTTCGCCAGCGCGATGAAATCCTTCAGCGATCCGGCAGCGACGCGCGGATTGGCGACCAACACCATGCCGCTCGCGAGCACTTCGGTAATCGCGACGAAGTCGCGCTGCGGATCGTACGGGAGCTTGCGGTAAAGTCCGGCGTTGATCGCGTGGGTACCGCTGTTGCCCATGATCAGTGTGTAACCGTCGGGCGCTGCGTGCGCCGCGATCTCCGCGCCGACGATTCCGTTCGCGCTGCCGCGGTTGTCGACGACTACGTTCTCGCCGAGCGCCTCGCTCAAGCCGGGTGTGATCAAGCGCGCGGCAAAATCTGTGGGGCCTCCCGCGGGGGACGGGACCAGCAGCCGCACCGCCTTGCCGCCGGAACCTTGAGCGTGCGCGAACGCGGGAACGAGCGCCAATACCGCTGTCGTCATCACTGCAAAAAATTTATTCATCGGCTCCCCTTTTCAACTCGCGTGCGCTTGGGCTTCTCACTCCCCCGCCGCGCGCCACTGTCAAAAATAGGCTTGCCCGCGCTTGACCGGCGGAGTCCACTCGCAGTCGCCCCACGGCCCGTCGCCGTTTTCCTTGATATAGGCGATGCGGCCGGTGTGCTTGAGCTTGCGCTTGCCAGAAAACAGCGACTGCAACCAGTCGAGCACGTAATCGTGGCAGTCCATGCCGCCGAAATTGGGCAGCCCCCACAGCGGGTGGAACTGGTTCTCGACCACCCACATTTCCTTGGGCACCTTGAGGTCCTCGAACGCCTCAATCGCGTCTTCGAGCGGACACAGCGGATCGAATTCGCCGGTCACGAGCAACGTCGGACATTTGACCTTGCCGAGATAACCGCGCACGGTCATGCCTTTTGCAACTTCCTGGTCGAACTTCTCCTCGTCCTCGTAGCCGGCCATGTACATGAACATCTGCTTGAAGCGCGGGCTGGACTGCGTGAAGATCGTATTGTTCGGATTGAAGCATGCGACCGAACTGATCACAGCGGCGGCGCGATGGTCGTAGCTCGAAAGCCGCAGCGACCAGAAACTCCCCATGCTGATGCCATAGATCGCGATCTTCTTGGCGTCGATTTCGCGGCGTTTCATCAGGTAGCTGATCACTGCGGCACCCGCGCGCTCGTAGTTCTCGCCGACAGAGCGGATTTTCTGAATGTTCGAGTTGCCCTGCCCGGGTCCGTCCATCGCGAGCACATGGAACCCGCGCGACAGCGCGACGTTATGAAACGCCTTGGGAAATACTTCCTTGGTCTGGTCCATTCCCGGCACGTAGATCACGACCGGCGCCTTGCGCCGGTCGGGCAGCAGATGCAGCAGGCACGAGATCGTCTTGCCTTTGCCGAACGGCACCTCGACGCGCTCGATCGGGTAGCTTGCGACCTTGATGCGGCGGTCGACCATTTCGTTCAGCTTGCCGCACAGGTAAAGCTTGACCGGATGATCATCGTAATAGATCGGGTGCTGGGCCATGCGGTAGGCTTCGATCGCATGGTCATAGTGAAACGTAGCGGTCTCGTTGGCGCCGTGTGCCTGCGCGCGCCGGGCAAGCTTCTCGTGGCGCTCCGCGGCTTCGCGCCACACTTTGGGCAGCATGCGATAGTTGCGCGCGCGTTTGCCCGCCGGCACCTCGAGATCGTCGCGCTCGAAATTCTGTACTCGCCCGCGCATGTTGAGCGCAAGGTCGAGCATCCACTGTTGATTGTCGCGTTGCGTTCTGAGCTTGCGGATCATCTCGCTCCCTTGTGCGTTGATTGTTTTGGCCGAAGCACGAGTTTTGCAGAAACGCTGCCGTGTGGCAATCGCGGACTGCACCGCCGGCACGCGGTCTATCGCATGCGCGTTCGTCAGGTTTACTCCGACGCGTTTACTTCGCTGGAATGACCGGCAACAGCAAAAATGACTCCTTGTCTCCTCCCGAGTAAATCGTGTTCTGAGCGCCCTGGTTGTAATCCGCGTGAAAATGCGAAAAGTACAGGCTGCCGACACCGTCGATCGGTGAGATATCGAGGCGCAATTTGTGGCCCTTCCTGAACACCATGCAAGTCGGCCAGATCTCGACCCGGCATTCGACGATCTCGCCGGATCTGAGCCACTGATGCTCGTCATGAGCGTGATACGGGCGATACGGCAGCGAGAGCGCCGGGTCGAGCTTGCGATGCGATGCGCGCAGCCAGCCTTTGGTGACGCACGCGATGAGATCGGCCTGCTGGCCCATCTCGCACACGTCGTTGCCGTCGGGATCGATATTGCGGATCGTCGCAAAGATATCCATGTCTTCGGAAGTGCTCGAAACCCACACGTTGAGCACGAGAGGTCCCGTGACTTCGGTATCGGCCTTGAGCGGCGGCGTCTCGAACGACACGCCGCGCGGCGGTTTCCCGGGCCGGCTCGGCGCGCTCGCCGCGTACGTCACGCTCGACGCGGTCTGCGGCGGCGCATTCACGAGCGCGCCTTCGACCACGTCGCGTTCGCCGGACGCTTGACGCTCGATCTTGAGATACAGCCTGGTCCACTGCGTGCGTGCGAGCGGCCATTCGTTCTCGAAGCGAAACGGATACGGCTTCAGGCTGCCGCCGGTGCGAATTTCGAGCTTCACCGGAGGCTCGTCCATGATGCCGGTGTCGATGCCTTTCAACCAGTGGTCCATGAAACGCAGTTGATCGATGCGCCCCTCCTCCGAGTGGAAAGGATGGAAGTGAGTGCCGCTGTGGATTCTCAGTTTCTTGTGTTGGGATGCAGCACGCATATACGCCTCGGTGTTGCCGCGCAGATGCATCGAGAAACCGCCCCAGTTGCCGACGCTGTAAAGCGGAACGGTGACCTTGTCCCAGTGCGCGCTGCATTGGCGCCAGAACTCGGAATCGAGATCGTTGCGCATGTAATGCCATAGCATGTTGTTGTTGAAGGAATCGGGGTTGTAGCTGCGCGGTTTTCCGAGCAGATGGAGTGCCGTGTTGCGGTTATGCCAGTTCGCGAGAAAGCCCATCGCGAAAATGCCGCCGTGATAGGCCTGGTCGCGGTACTGATCAGCACGGCCTTCCCATGGAATAATCGCCTTGAGTGACGGCGGCTGCAGCCCCGCGACTTTCCACTGAAACGCGGCGTGATACGAAACCCCCAGGGTGCCGACGTTGCCTGAGCACCATGGCTGGCGCGCAATCCATTCGATGCAATCGTAGCAATCGACGGCTTCCTGATAGGAGCTCGGTTCGGAGCGGCCCGGCGATTTGCCGGACCCGCGCGTATCGACGCGCAGCAGCGCATAGCCGCGCGGGCACCACCACATCGGATTGGCGGTTTCCCAGTTCATGTACGGATTGGGTTTTTCCTCGAGATCCTCCGGAGGAATCCAGACTTTGTCCTTGTGGTACGGCCCGATATTCATGATGACCGGAAAACGCTCGCTTCCGCCGTCGGGGCGGAATATATCGCCGTAGAGAATGGTGCCGTCGCGCAATGGAATCGCCACGTCCTTCTCGACGATCAACGGGTAGTCGCGCGGCTGGGATACCTGGGCGGGTGCGGCGGCCATGCTTTTCCTCCGGATACGTAGATGGGACTTGCAGGAATTGGAATCCAGAAAGCCGTTTTAATTATCGCTGGCGGGACGAGTGGTTCCCGCACCGATATTATAATGCGTCGTCAGGAACTCCTAAGAAAGACGAGATGAAACACCGTAACCTCGCCGCAATGCACTTGCGCGACGGCCGCGCCATTGCGCTCGCGATCGCACTGTGCGCCCCGGGAGCAGACGCCGCCGACTACCCGGCCAGACAAGTACGCATCATCGTCGGCGCAGTCTCCGGCGGCGGCGTCGACATCACCGCGCGCGTAGTTGCCGCCAAGCTGTCCGAATTGCTAAACCAGCAATTCTTCGTCGACAACCGCCCCGGTGCGGGCGGCAACATCGGCAGTGAAGTCGTCGCCAAGTCCACGCCTGACGGTTATACCCTGCTGATGGGAACGATCGCCGTGCTCGCGATCAATCCAAGCCTCTACACGAATCTGCCTGTCGATCCGGTGCGCGACTTCGCGCCGGTATCGCGCGCGGCCGATTCGACCAACATACTCGTCGTGCATCCGGCGCTGCCGGTCAAAAACGTCAAGGAGTTGATCGCGCTCGCCAGGATCCGGCCGGGAGAGCTCGTCTACGGCTCGTCAGGCGTCGGCACGGCCGGGCATCTGTCGGGCGAGCTCTTCAGCTCGATGGCGGGAGTAAAAATGGTGCATGTGCCGTACAAAGGCGGTCCGCCATCGATGATCGATCTCATCGCAGGACGTTTACAACTGGTTTTCGCGACGGCGGTGGTCGCGGTGCCACAAATCAACGCCGGCAAGATCAAGGCGCTCGCGGTCACTACCGCGAAGCGCTCGGTGTTCGCGCCCGGTCTGCCGACGATCGCGGAAGCAGGTTTGCCCGGATTCGAAGCCAACAATTGGTACGGACTGGTGGCGCCGGCGAAAACACCGGGCGACATCGTGAGCCGCCTGAACAAGGAAGTTGTGGCGCTGCTCAACATGCCAGACGTCAGGGAAACGCTGTTCAAGCAAGGGATCGAAGCCGCGCCCGGCACGCCGGAAGAATTCGGCGCCTACATCAAATCCGAGATCACCAAGTGGAGTCAGGTCGTGAAAGCGTCCGGCGCCAAGGCGAACTGAGTTAATCTGATGTGGCGACGGTGACGCCGGCTGCGATCATCACATCGATTTCAGCGTCGGTATAGCCCGCCTCGCGCAGCACTTCGATACTGTGCTCGCCCAGCCGCGGCGCCGGGCGGGAAACTGCCGGTGGCGAAGCCGACCATTGACTCGGGACTGCCATCGCGCGCAATTTGCCTTCGGACGGATGGTCGATGGTCGAAAAGAACCCGGTTTTTGCGAGATGCGCATCGTCAATCAGATCATCGACCGTATTCATCGGCGTGACCGGAATGTCGGCATCACGCAACAGCCGCAGCCATTCGGCGGTCGTGCGCTTCACGAGCTCTGCGGCGACGAAGGCATAAACCTCGGCGATGTTGCGCGAGCGCGCTTCCTGGCTCGAGAATCGCGGATCGCCTTCGAACAGATCCTCCCGGCCGATCAGGCGGAAGAATGCGCGCCACTGCTTGTCGTTGTAGACCAGCACGCACACGTAGCCGTCCTTCGTTGAGTACGGTGCGCGGTGTGGCGCGAGCATGCGGCCATAACCCGAAGGTCCCTCCGGTGGCTCGAAGGTGCGCCCGCCCATGTGGTCGCTCAGCACCATCTGCGTAAGGGTTTCGAACATCGGCACTTCAATCGCCTGACCTTCGCCGCTGCGCTCGCGGAAATAGAGCGCGGCGGTAATCGCATTGACCGCGCTCAAGCCCGTGATGCGATCGGCGATTGCAGTCGGCACGAAGCGCGGCCGTTGCGCGCCCGCATCGACGAGTATCGATGGCAGGGCAACCATGCCCTGGATCAGATCGTCGTAAGCCGGATGTGCGGCATACGGGCCGTCCTGGCTGAAACCGTAAGTGCCGACGTATATGATGCGCGGATTGACCGCGCGCACGTCCTCGTAGGTGAGCTGCAGGCGCGCCATCGCCTGCGGCCTTAAGTTATAGATGAGCACGTCGGCAGTCGCGGCAAGCCGCAGCAGCGCAGTTCGTCCGGCCGTTTTTTTAAGGTCGAGCACGATCGAGCGCTTGCCGCGATTGTGATGCAGAAAGATGTGGCCCATGCCCGGATGCCGCATCGGCGCGACATGGCGAATCACGTCGCCTTCGGGCGCCTCGACCTTGATTACGTCAGCTCCAAAGTCCGCGAGAATCTGAGTCGCGAACGGCCCCATCACGACCGTCGTGAGATCGACGACGCGAATACCGGTCAAAGGGCCGCTCATGGAGTAAGAAGAAGCATTCAGCTATCAGCTTGGAACGTTGACCGGATGCCTTTCACGCAGCTTTCGTTCTTGCTGAAAGCTGCTGACCGCTGATCACCGATCGCGCATCATTCCGGCAGCATGCCGGCGGCTTTTGTGAGCCTCGCCCACTTCGCGATTTCGCTCTTCACGAACGCGGCGAGTTCAGCGCGCGTGGTCGGCGCTACCTCGATTCCCATCACTGCGAATCGATCGCGCACGTCCGGGCGCGCGAGAATCTTCGCCGATTCCGCATTGAGCCGCGCGGGAATATCGTCGCGTGCTTGCGCATTCGTAAACAACGCGAACCACGCGATCAGTTCGAAGCCTGGCAGCGTCTCGGCGATCGCCGGTACTTCGGGCAGCAGCACCGCGCGCTTTTGCGAAGTGACGCCAAGCGCGCGCACCTTGCCGCTTTTGATCTGCGGCGTGCCGGTCACAAGGTCGGCGAATACCATTGTGATCTGGCCGCCGATCGCGTCGGTGAGCGCGGGCGGAATGCTCTTGTAGGGCACGTGGTTAAGCACAATGCCGGCCATCTGCTGCAGCATGAATCCAGGAAGCATGCTGCCCGAACTGCCGGAGCCAAAAGTAAGCTTGCCCGGCTGCTGTTTCGCGAGCTCAATCAACTCCCTGACCGATTTTGCGGGCACGGAAGGGTGCACGACGAGCACGAACGGGATGGTGCCGATGCGCGTGATGGGCGCGAAATCTTTGACCGGATCGTAGTTTATGTGCTTCATCAGGCTCGGGTTCGCGGCGCTCGGCGTGTTCGTGCTCATGAAAAGCGTGTAGCCGTCGGGCGTGGCCTTAGCCGCCAGCTCCGCGCCGATGGCACCGTTCGCGCCCGCGCGGTTGTCGATCACGAATGGCTGCCCGAGTACTTCCGACAGGTTCTGGCCCATCACGCGCGCGACGGTGTCGGTCGCGCTGCCCGCGGCAAAGGGTACCACGATGCGCACCGGCCGCGCGGGGTAAGGCTGTGCCGCGGCGCTAACGCAGAACCCGGTTGCGCACAGCGCGACCAATATACGAGCGCAATTCATGGTTTTGTCCGCTCGTATTAACGCTCTATGCTAATTTCTACGGCAGGTGAGCGTTACCTGATTTTATTGTCTACGCTCAGACTTCCACCGTCGTCGGCTTGCCGCTCGCGTCGCTGGTCGTATCTCTGCATACGAGATAAACGGCATCGCCTTCGTCCGAGGCAACGGCAGTGTGTACGACCTTGGGCGGGATGTGCAGCAGACAACCCTTGGGCACGATGAACTCTTCGCCGTCCATCACAACTTTGAGCGCGCCTTCGAGCACGTAATTGAAAGTCTCGTCGAGATGATAGTGTGCCTTGGATCCGGTGCCGCGTTTTTTGGTCACGAGTCCGACATAGACACGTTCGCCGGTAAAAGCCGCGCCCATCGATGTCGACAGCTTATCGCCGAGCAGCGAGCCTTGCGGCATGTTTTCGAAGTCGTGGACGTAGCGCTGCCTGGCCGATTTTCCGGAATTTGTGGACATCTCGTGTTCTCCTTCATCTGACGGATTTAACTCTGACGTGCAATGGCGCTCGCGACCTGAATGTCGCTGCTGCTTTGCGCGCGCGAACGCCGCTTTGATTCTGTATATACCCGCGGGTAATGACAGTCAAGCATGAGCCGAGCACGTTTGACGCCGCTTCTATTCTTTGCCGGTGGTATCTTCAAGATACGGATAACATTTCCTCGCCTGCGGTTCGGCGCGCAGCCGGTATACGTGATTGCCGCTCAAGTTAGCGTGAATGACGGAGTCGCTCGGGAAGTACCTGTCGGCGACATAGATGCCGCACGCGATCGTCAAGTCGTATTCGCCGGGCGCCACGCGTGCGACGTTTTGACCGTAGGAGATCGCTTGTCCGTTGACTTTCGATACGTGAAGAGTGCTGATCACGGTGCCTCGTATCGATTTGAAAATCAACTTTGCCGCTTCACCTGCCGTATTGCCCCAGCCAACGACCACGGCACGGCCAGGCTCGGGTGGCACGCGCTCTGGCGTTGCGGGTGCGGTACCGCAACCGGCGAGCGCTGCGCACAGCGCCAAAACCAAAACTCTGATTACGCCATAACCGTGAGCGCCGTAGCGCGCTTGCGCGATGCGTAACGACTGTACGCCCCTGCTCGCGCGGACAGGAGGCGACCCATCATTTTCGATTGTCATCTTCATGTTCCAAAAGAGGCCAAATCATCCGACTCCCGTCTTCGTCCTGCTTCAAACCGGCATATCGAACCAGGATCGCGATTCCAAAAGACAGGAAATACTTTGCGCTCAGGAATTCCTGTCTCCGCGTTCGCCCGCGCGACGACGCATGAGCAAGCCGCCGGAACCCAACACCAGAGCGTTGACCCAGAAAACCGCAAACAAGCCAAATGCCGAGCCGAGCGAGCCGAACAGTACCGGAACGATCACGCGCGTCAGATTGTTTATGGTGACCCGCAATCCCATGATCTCTCCAGAGCGCCCCTGTATGGAATTGCTGAATGCGAGTGTCATGGTGATCGGCTGACCGCAACCCATGCCGAGCCCGAACAAAAAAGAAATCAGCGCTAGTACGACCACGCCTTTGAACAACGGCATCAGGACCAGGCTTGCGGCGGCGAGGTAAAACGAATAAGCAAGCACTTTCTCCTGGCTGACGCGGGCAAGCAGTGCCGGCATCGCCAGCCGCACCACGAACGCCGCTGCGGAAAACATCGCAAGTATGAAACCGATCGCGGATGCCGACAGTTCTATGGCGTGCCCGTAAACCGGAACATAAAACTGAAACAGCTCGACGCCGGTAACCACCAGGCTGCCGGTGGCAAGCACGCGCCAGAGTCCCGGGTCTTTGAGCGTATGCAGAACGCTTCCACCCAGCGCGCTGCCGCGCGTTCCGCCGGGAAGCGCGCCGCCCCAGATCAGCAGCATCGCAACCGGCGCGAGCGAAAACAATGCAAGATAAAGACAGGTAATGCCGTAGCCTGCGTGATCGATGCCGAAACCGACGAGCAGCGGCCCGGAAAACGATGCGACCGCCTGCCCGAGTCCAAAGTTGCTGAAATTCTTTGACCGCTCATGCGGCTCACTCAGAAGTCCTATCAGGTTCTGAAGCGATACATTATAGAATGCAAATGACACGCCGATCATCGCCGCCGCAACGAAGAGCGCGGGCAATCCCGGAAAAAAATAAGGCGCAAGCACGCCGAAGCCGAGCCCGGCGGTACCGAACATGAGCGGCCAGCGTGACCCAATACGGTCGCCCAGTATGCCGATCGGCCACGACAATACTCCCGGGAATACCGAGAAAGTCGCAGCAAGAATGCCGACCGCCAAAGGCTGGGCACCGAGTTTGAGCGCATAGAGCGCGAGGAGCACACGACCTGCGCGCACGCCCGTCATGTTGAACAGGGTCAGCGCTAAAATGAGATTGATCAACATCGGTTTCGCTGCTAAAACTATAGTCTAGTCGGCACCCGCCGGCACCGAACTGAACCGCCTCTCCATAAGGAACTACTCGAGATCCGGACTAACCTCACCGGAGAAATCATCCGCGGCACGAACCGACTTGCACCACACGAAAAACGCAACTGGAAGCTGGAATTGTAGCTGACTAGGCGAAGTACCAGCGGCAATGAGAAGCACGCGGCCGTTGTGGCAATTTCCGCGGGCGCAATGGCAAGCTGGGCGCTATCCGCTGTTACGCAATCCCGCGGCGATTCCGTTGATCGTGAGATGGATCGCGCGCTTGGTGCGCTCATCTGTATCACCCGCGCGGTAGCGGCGCAAGAGCTCGACCTGCAGGTGGTTGAGCGGATCGAGATAGGGAAAACGGTTCCGAACCGCGCGCGCGAGCGTGGGGTTAGCCGCCAGAAAATCAGTCGTCTCTGTGATCGCGAACAACCAGCGCCGCGTGAGTTCCCACTCTTCGCTCAGCCGCTGCCACACGCGTTCGCGCACCCTCGTATCGGCGACGAGCTCGGCATAGCGCGAAGCGATGCCCAGATCGGACTTGGCGAGTACCATGTCCATATTGGAAAGCACACTGCGAAAAAAAGGCCAGTTCTTCGCCATCTCACGCAATTCTTCGAGCGAGTAGGCGGCCTCATTGATGATTCCTTCGACCGCGCTGCCGAAGCCATACCAACCCGGCAGCATCAGCCGGCACTGGCTCCAGCTGAACACCCAGGAAATGGCGCGTAGATCCTCGATCCGGCCCGAGGCCTTGCGCGACGCCGGTCGGCTGCCTATGTTGAGGTCGGCGATCTCGGCCACCGGCGTCGTGGCGCAGAAATAATCCATGAAGCCGGGCGTCTCCTGCACGAGCGTTCGGTAGGCGGTAAAGGAACGTTCGGCGAGATTTTCCATGATCGCTTCATAGCGTCTGGCTTCATGCCGCACTTCGCTCTGCGGCAGCAGGCTCGCCTCCAGGGTCGCCGCCACCAGGATCTCGAGGTTGCGCTGGCCGCATTGCGGATCGGCATACTTGCTCGCAATCACTTCGCCCTGCTCAGTGAGTCTGACCCGGCCGCCAACGCTGCCCGGCGGCTGGGCGAGAATCGACTCATAGCTCGGTCCGCCGCCGCGTCCGATCGATCCGCCGCGGCCGTGGAACAGGCGCAGCCGCACGCCATGTTCGCGGCAGGTATCCACGAGTCGTGCGCCCGCCTTGTACAACGACCAGTTCGACGCCAGATAACCGCCATCCTTGTTGCTGTCTGAGTAGCCGAGCATGATTTCCTGGCAATCTCCGCGCGAACCAAGCCAGCCTCGGTACAGCGGCAAAGCGAATGCCTGCTGCATGATGGCGCCGCAGGAGTCGAGGTCGGCGATCGTTTCGAACAGTGGTACCAAGTCGAGCTCGATCGCCGGCTGTGGGCCGGGCTTGAACAGCCCGACTTCCTTGAGCAGCACGGCGACCTCGAGCAGATCGGACAGCGACTCGCAATGCGAGATGATGTAATGCGGTACCGCCTCGCGGCCGAAGTTGCGGTGCATCTCGGCCGCTGCGGACAGGATTG
Source organism: Burkholderiales bacterium (assembly GCA_036003485.1). GTDB lineage: Bacteria > Pseudomonadota > Gammaproteobacteria > Burkholderiales > SG8-41 > PALSA-1004. Next base: position 13,765 of record DASYSI010000256.1, read on the forward strand.
CGAGCTCGGCCTCGACCTGCGCAGAATACGCGAGGTGCGGCGAGCGCAGCGGCCGGTTGCCCGCCAGTTCTTGCACCAACAGGTCCACGCGTTGTGCCTCGTCGAGCGCGCGGTAATCGGTGCAGACGCCGCCCGCCGTCAGCAATTCCGCGAGCGTCGCTTCATGCTCTTCAGAGCCTTGCCTCAGATCGACAGGCGCGAGGTGAAATGCGAACACGCTAAGCGCGCGGCGCAACGTTTTTAGGCGGCCTTCTGCGAGCGCCGCGGCGCCCTGCTGCGCGAGCGATCGCGCGATAAGATCGAGGTCCGCGGCAAACTCACTCGCCGCAAGGTACGGAGGTTTGCGAACCTGCGGTGCGAGCGCGGGCCGATAATCGGCCAGTTTTTCGGCCGTGGCCGCGAGCCGCGCGTAGATTCCCACCAACGCCTGCCGGTAAGGCTCGTCGCGCCGATGCCGCGAGGCGTCACCGGCGCCGGCGGCGAAGTCGAGCAGCTCGGGTGGCATCGGTGAAAGCCGCGCCGCAATCGACAGTTCTCCGCTCAGATGCCGCACTTCGTCGAGATAATGTCCGAATGCGAGCTGCGCCTGTGACTTGAGAGCACGCCTCAGCACGTCGGCCGTCACGTTTGGGTTGCCGTCCCGGTCGCCGCCGATCCACGACCCCACTCGCAGAAACGGCGCGAGCGTGGGTTCGCTCGCCATACCGAATTCGGCGGCGAGCGCCGCCTCGACCTGTGCGTACAGCCGTGGGACGCGTTCGAGAAACGTGATGCGAAAATAGGCGAGACCGTTCTCGATCTCGTCTGCGACCGTCAGTCGGTTCAGACGCAGCATGGCGGTAAGCCACAGCCGCAGCACTTCCCGCCGCAGCAATTTTTCTCCATCCTGGGTGAATTCGTGCTGGCTGCCCGATCCCGCACAGGTCGCCAGCAGCCGCGCGATCTCGCGCTCGCAGTCGAGGATGCTCTGGCGCTGCACTTCAGTCGGGTGCGCGGTAAGTACCGGTGACACCTCCGCTTCGGCAAACCAGCTAACCAGCTGCGCGCCGTTGATGCCGGCCGCGCGCGCGCGGGCGAGCGCGTATGCGAATTCTCCGGGCTGGGCCGGCGCCTGCCGTTCGCGGTTCGGACCGCTGTCCTCAGCGATATTGACCAGGTGCAGGAAATAGCTGAACGCGCGCACGACGTGCAGCGTGTGCTCGACCGACAGACCGTTGAGCAGCGCTTCCAGCTCGAAGCGCACGGCCGCGATCGCGCCATCGTCTCCTGCGCGCTGTTCGCCGCGGCGAAAACGCACCGCCGTTTGCCGGATATGCTCGATCAACTCGAGCGTATCGGCGCCGACTTGCTCGCGGATCACCTCTCCCAGCAGGCGGCCCAACAACCGGCGCGCTTCGCGCAGCTTCGATTCCCTGGCATCGGAAGATTGCAGCGATTCGGGCATGACAGCATCCCTGATCGAGAATGGCGTCGTACGGCGCGATCGTACCACGGTCGTTCGAATCGATTAGCCTCAGCAAGAACCGCGCCGGGCACCTGCGGCGGGATCGCTCTCCGGCCGCGCCGCCGGATTGTGATTGTCCGCACGCGGATTGTTGAGATTTCAAATGGATGCGCACCGCATTTGCGCGCAAAAACCGGCGCGTGTATCAAAACTGTGCACGCGTTGCGCCGCGCGCGTCATCGAGCTCACCGGCGCGGCCGGTTCAAAAATAGACAATTCAATGACGTGGACCGGATTGCACGCCGTCAACGCAGGTTCGCTGCGCGGCGCGCATGGTTCTTGCGCAACGAATGCCATGCTGCGGATTCAATCACCATGACCACTGCGAAACTGCGCGCCCTGGACGCCCCAACGCAGTCGCCTATCGACGTCGGCGGCCGCTTGCGAGTGCGCTGGGTGCCGGATATGACGGTCATCGGTGTGCCTTACGATACGCCGATCCTCGGCTACTCAACGCATACCGCCAATACGCTGCGCCTGTGGTGCGCCGAAGCGCCGGAAGCGTTCGACTTCTCGGTGTTACAGGCCGGTGTCGCGATCGATCCAGAGTCAATGTTCGACGTGCAGGTCAAG
>DASYSI010000257.1:0-2281 GCA_036003485.1 Burkholderiales bacterium
TGGCGATCAACGTGACGACAGTCTTGCCCCACCAACCCATTCCAACCACGGCGACATTGAGCACGCACGATCTCCCGCTTTTTCATTCAATCTTGAGCTTCGCTTCGCGTATCACCCGTCCCCACTTGTCGATGTTGGAGCTGATGAGTTGCTGAAACTGCTCAGGAGTACCGCCGACCGGTGTGAAGCCGATTCTGACGAGCGCGCTGCTCGCCTCCGGGTCCTTCGGCACCGCGTTTATTTCCGCGTTCAGCTTCGCGACGATCGCGCGCGGCGTACCTGCGGGCGCGAGCACGCCCTGCCACGCACCGAAATCAAAATCCTTCATCCCGAGCTCGTTAAGTGTAGGCACGGTGGGAATCGCCGTCGAACGCTCGATGGTCGTCACGCCGAGCGCGCGCACTGTCCCCTGCTGGATATGCCCGATCGCCGGCGGCAGCGTGACGAACATCATCTGGATCTGGCCGGCGATGATTTCCCGGATTGCCGCGGTGGCACCCTGGAACGGCACGTGGACGATTTCTATTTTCTGCGTGCGCTTGAAGAGTTCACCCGCGAGATGACCGACCGTACCGATCTGCGGTGAGCCGAAATTAACCTTCCCCGGGTTTACCCGTGCGTAATCAATCAATCCGGCGACATCCTTGAATGGCAGCCCCGTATTGACGATCAGCACCTGCGGCGACACGATGGCCTGCACCACGGGCGCAAAACTCTTCAGCGCATGAAACGGCAGGTTCGAGAACAGCGTTTCATTGATCGATAGCTGATCGCTGGTCACGAGCAGGGTATAGCCGTCCGGCGTCGCCTTGGCCGCGGTGCCGTGGCCGATGTTTCCGCCACCACCCGGTTGATTCATGATGACGATTTGCTGGCCGAGGCGCGGGACCAGATGATGCGCAATGGTGCGCGCCAGCAGATCGGGACTGGTTCCCGCCAGTCCGGGCACGACGAACCGCAGCGGCTTGGAGGGGTAAAGGTTAGCCGGCGACGAAGCGACGCCCGGCAGTGCGGTGTTAGCCGGCGCAGAAGCGCCGCCCGGCAGTGCGGTGTTCGCCGGCGCAGAAGCGGCGGCCGACGTTGCGGTTTGCGCTGGCGCAGAAGCGGCGGCCATCGGTGCCGCGATTGCGCCGATCGCGCAAGTGACCGTAAGAAGCAGGCGACGATCGTATTTCAATTTCATGCCACGATTCCTGATGAACGATTGGGATGACTTCTCGACTCGACCGGACTATGGCGGCACACCAGTCTGGCTGGCACCGGCTATGCCACGGCCGCGCGCACCGGCGGCGCGAGCGGCGCAGGCAGAAAGCGCAAGTCGACGATGTCCTGCGCACGCAGCGGTTGCGTGAGCGCACCGAGCCGCAGTTGCAAGTCGATCGCCTGCTGCAGCCCGTGCATGTCGATCTCGCCGTCAAAGTGCAGTCCGCTCATCTCGCGTGCGATGGAGCGCGCCATGGTCTCGCGCGCTATGCCAAAATAATCCGCGCCGAATGCGATCCACTCATCGGGATGGGCGGCTGCATAGTGATAGCTCTTCTGGCAGCCGCGCAGCACCGCCCGCATGAGCTCGGGCTCGTCGGCGAGTGTGCCGGGTCCGGCGACAACAACGCTCCACTGCATGTCGGGACAAAACGCGGGGTCCGTAAGCCCGAGCATGACTCGAAACGCGCCACTGCCCTCGCCGATCGAGACGTTCGGCTCCGAGAGCACCGCCGCGGCAAGTTCGCCGCAACGGAACAGCTCGACAACATCGGGATAGCGCGCGCCAAGGCCCACGATCTTTACGTCGGCGTCGGGATCGAGCCCATGATGCTGCAGCACCTCGCGCGTGAACCAGTAGCTGCAACTGCCGATCGAAAGCGCCGCAACCATTTCCCCGCGAAGGTCGCTCCAATCGCGAATCGCAGGAGCCGCGACAAAGTATTGCAGGGCACTGCGTCGAACGCTGCTGGCGACGATCTTGAAGCGTGCGCCGTGGCCGATAGCGGTAGTTGCCGGCGGCGATCCCAGCTCGCCGATTTTCAGCACGCCCGCATCGTAGGCGCGCGCGATTTCAGGCCCGCCGAACACGATCTTCAGCGCAAGATCGATACCCTCCTCGCGAAAAAAACCGCGTGCAATGCCCAGACGCAGCTGCAGCGCTTCTTTGTCGGTCGGAATGCCGTATTCGAGCGTGACGCTCATTTTTCCGCCATATCGGCTGCCTGCCTGACTTCCCCATCTTTGTACTCGCCCCACGCGGCTGAAAGCTGCGCCATCGACAGAGGATCGAGATCGA
>DASYSI010000258.1:0-1596 GCA_036003485.1 Burkholderiales bacterium
GTCGGCTGGTACAGCATGCTCGCGCCCGCCGGAACGCCGCGCGACATCGTCATGACGCTTAACCGCCACTTCGTGAAAGCGCTCGAGCATCCGAGCGTCAAAGCCAGTATCGCGGCCGAAGGCGCGCTGCCAGGAGGCAACACACCCGAAGAATTTTCGGCTTTCATCCGTTCGGAATTGGAAAAATACACGAAGCTCGTCAAAGACGCGCGGCTGACGCCGAATTCGTGATAATCAATAGAAGTGCGGATGCGTCAACTCCGCTATGATGCTTCACCATTTCAGGAGGGAACCACCATGACAACGACAAGACGCGAATTTCTCGCCGCACTTGGTGCGGCAAGTGGAACGCTGCTCGCCGGGTGCGCCGGCACTGCAGCGGATACCGGGGGCCGGCGCTATAACCGCGTGATCGACGCGCACGCGCACTGGTATCCGCAGGAATTCGTGTCGTTGATGGAGAAGGAAGGCCCCGCCAACGGCGCCAAGATGGGGCGCGATGCGAACGGCAACCCGGTAGTCCTGTCGGTGGCGGGCGGCACGCAGACGTCGGTCATGCGCCGCAACATGATAGACCTCGAGCTCATGATCAAGGAAATGGATGAGCGCAAGGTCGACATGTATGCCCTGTCGATGACCAATCCGATGGTGTACTGGGCGCCGCCTGAATTCGCGCTCAGGCTCTCGCAGGCCGCGAATAACGCGGGCTCCGCGGCGCACCTCAAGTATCCGAACCGCTTCGTCGGCACCATCATGCTGCCGATGCACGACACCAAGCTCGCAGTGCAGGAGCTCGAGCGCGCCGCCAAGCTGCCCGGCCTGCGCGCGATCAATATCGGCGAACACATCAACGGCAAGAACCTGCACGAGAAACAGTTCTGGCCCGTGTACGAGCGCGCCGAGGCGCTCAATCTGCCGCTCTTCACGCACAACCTGTATCCGGCTGGCGCCGAGCGCCTCAAAGATTTTTTCATGATCAATACGCTCGGCAACCTCTACGAAGACGGAATCGCCGCGGTCTCGCTCATTTGCGGCGGCGTGATGGACGCGTTTCCGAAGCTCGACGTGTATCTGCCGCACGCCGGCGGCACCTTCCCGTTCATGATCGGACGGCTCGATTATGCGATCGGCGTCAGCCCCGCGTTAAAGCACATGAAGCAGCCCGCGCACCGCTATCTGCGCCGATTCTATTACGACATCATCACGCTCGATGCCAAGGTCATGAAGATGGTCATCGATTTGGTCGGCGTCGATCGCGTCGTGATGGGAACCGACTTTCCGCAGCTCATGAGCGTCAAGCAGCCGGTTGATTTCGTCGACTCGATACCTGGGCTCACGCGGCGCGAGCGCGAAATGATATTGAGCGACAATCCGGCGCGCCTGCTCAAAGTGTGATGCTTTTAGAGCGCGTTGCAATAGGCAGCAATGACGCTAAACTTCGATGTCGTGGAAATCGCGTTGGTAGCACGGTGACAGGGCGGATATAATCTGATTTTGCCGCAACACCCCTGTTTTTAGTGGCCTCACGTAAGGGGCAAACACACATGAGCAAACGAGAGGAACTTGAAGCCGCCCTCGCCAATGCACGCGCCGCTC
>DASYSI010000259.1:0-6844 GCA_036003485.1 Burkholderiales bacterium
CGCACACGCCACGGCCCATGATCCATTCGAGATCGGCGGCTGACAGGAACGGCATCTCTTCGGTAAACATCGTTACACACTGGCGATAGGTGCACGGCAGGCGCGACAAATCGGAACCCCAGAACATGCGCTTGGGACCGAACGCGTCATAGACGCGCTTCACGTATGGGTGCAGCGCCCGAAACGGGTACGTGTCGGCCGTGAAATGCGGCAGGCACGTCGCCTTGACCGCGATATTCGGACGCTTCGCAAGCGGCAGCAGCTTGTCAAATTCCCTGAATGCTTCGGCGTCTTTGCCGTGGTGGAGACCCATATGATCGATGACGAGCTTTAACGCGGGATGCCGCTGCGCAATCGCATCGATATAGTGCAGATCCGAATGCTGCGTGAGCGTCATGATCGGCACGCCGGCCTTTTCCGCTTCCGGCCATAGCCAATCGACGCGGCCTTCGGTCAACAGCGGCCGCAGCAGCGGACGATGAAAAGTGAAGCGCAGTCCGAGCATGCCGGGCTGTTTGAGCCAGGTCGGCATCAGGCTCCGCGACTCCGGCGCTTCCGGATCGAAGCGGCCCATGACCGCGAAGCGGTCCGGATGCGCCTGCGCAGCCGCGAGCGCTATGTCGTTGCGTTCGCCTTCCCACGAAGGCGGCACGAGCACGGCGCGGTCGACGTCCGCTGCCGCCATCTCGCGCAGCAGGTCGTCCTTCGTTATCGGCACCGGCCGGTGCGGCTGATGGCGCGCCGGCCACGGCCGTTCGGGTGTATTGGGTGCCCACACGTGAACCTGCGCATCGACGATCAGCATCGAATATGTTCCTTATGACCTTTGAATGGAAGAGATCGAGTATAACGCGAGCGCTCGGCCGCTCAGGCGATCACGACCGTCAGCATGCTGATTGACGCGTTCTGAATGCCGTCGCACGCAATCGCAATCGACTCATGCTCACCCTGCTGGGCGATGACGTAGAGCAGTGGAAGATAGTGCTCCGGAGTCGGGACCGCGAGACGTGCATCTGCGCCGAAATTTTCATAATCGATCAGCGGCGCGTGGTCGCGCCGCTCGAGGCAATCGCGCACGCGCGCGTTGAATCGCACGGCCCAATCATACGCGGGAGCATCCTCGCCCCATTTGATCGTGGCCAGGTTGTGCACGACGTTGCCGCTGCCCATGATCAACACGCCTTCATCGCGCAGCGGCGCGAGCGCTTTGCCGAGCTGATAGTGAAACGCGGCGGGTCGCGTGGCATCGATGCTCAATTGCACGACCGGTACGTCCGCCCGCGGAAATGCATGTGCCAGCACCGCCCAGACGCCATGGTCAATCCCCCAATCGTCGTCGAGCCGGACTTCGAGCGGCGCGAGCAGGTCGCGCACTCTGCGCGCGAGCGCGGGACTGCCGGGTGCCGGGTATTGGAATTCGAACAGCGCGCGTGGAAATCCGCCGAAATCGTGTATCGTGCGCGGCGATTCCATCGCGGTGACCGCAGTGCCGGGTATCGTCCAGTGCGCCGACACCGCCAGAATCGCGCTCGGCCGCGGTGTCGAGTTTCCGATCTGCCGCCATGTCTCGGTGCAGCCGTTTTGCTCGAGCGCGTTCATCGGGTTGCCGTGCCCGAAGAATACCGCGCGCATATGTTTGGATGATGCAATGCTCATGTCATCGTTCCATAGCTTCCGCCCCGGTATTCAACGCGCGCTGGCGTACAGCCGCTGCGCGTTCGCGTAGGCGATGTCCGCTGCCACTTCGGAGGGCAGCTGCGCCAGAATTCGGCGCCACATCGCGACGACCTCGCCGTATTTGCGCCAGCGGAAATCTTTGTGTGCATCGGTTGCGAACAGGAGACGACCGCGATACTCGACGATCAGCGCGAGCCATTCGGAACGCAATTTTCCGCACTCGTCGACAATGGCCTCGCCCAGCTGCAGCGCCTTTTCCTCTTCGGCGAGCGCGAGATTGCGCGCTTCCTTTTTCGAAAGCGTCGCGACGACGTTCGGATGCGCCGCCAGAACGGTGCGAAGCTGCGGCGCGCTCCCGAAGCCCGCGTGCGGCCAGATGAAAATCTGATCCGGATACGCCGCGTAGATCTGATGAAACTGCGGCCAGTCGCGTTCCCAGTCATAAACCTCCCAGTGCGCCATGAGAGGCGCGCCGAGACCTTTCATCCCATCGAGCAGACGGCGCGTTCCTGGTTCGCCTGGATCGACGTAGCGCTCGCCGTCGCTGGTCTGCTCGCCGTGGGATTTGTCGCCATGCGTAAAAAGGATTTCGCCGACAAACGCATAGTCGCGGCTTTTGACACCCGCAAGCACGTCGCGTATGAAACCGCCGGACAAATCGCGGCGCTCGTCGAAGCTTTTAGGTACGCCCATCACGAACATGCCCGGACGCGTGCGCGCCAGCTCGCGCACGCTCGCGACGCCGCTGTGCTTGCGCTTGTCGCGTGCAAAAATCGCCATGCGCGACACGCCCGCCTGCTCCATCGCGCGCAACACCGTCGGCCCTAGGCCAGCCTCAATTTGCGCCATCGCGTCGAACAGCGGGCCGTCGTAGCGACCCGCAAATAGTTCGCACCCCGCCTGAGCCTGCGGGGCGCCAAATAGACCTGCAGCGAGCAGCAACGCGTGCAAGATCAATGCAAGCCGGAATTTCATCCTGAATCCCGAATGAAACCGCACGCTCAGGCTTGCGCCTATTTGAGCGCCATCGGATTGATCGGCGATCCGACCGCGCCCGTAATCGGGAGCGGTGGTCCGCAGAAAAGAAATTCGTAGACCTTGTCCTGCGCGCAGTCCGCGGCAAGATCCTTGAGATAGAAAATTTCACCCATCGTAATGCCGATCATCGGAATCACGATCCAGTGCCACGGCTGGAACGCTTCGGTGCTTTCGTTCGGCCGCACTTCGCACCCCCAGGTGTCGCAGCAGATCGCCGCGATCTGCTTGCGGTGGATCCATTCGGCGGTCTCGAAGCGCAGGCCGGGCGCGTCGCCCGACGCGTACCCGCCCCAGTCGCCGCGTGCCAAACAGTGCTCCATCTGGCCGGTGCGCACGATCACGAAATCGCCGCGTTTTATTTCCACGCCCTGCGCTTTTGCGCACGCGTCAAGATCATCGTTGCCGATGCCGAATCCGTCCTCGAGATAGTCTCCGCCCTGGAAACGCGCGACATCGAGCAGCACTCCACGGCCGACCATGCGATCGCGCGTCTTTTCGATGCCGTTTTTCTTCGCTCCGCTCGAATCCACGAGTTGCGCGTCGTAGCCATTCCACATCTTGTCGCCATAGAAAATGTGTCCCAGCGCGTCCCACTGCGTGCCACACTGCAGCGGCATCGTCACCATGTCATCGGCATATTGAATCTGCATCGACTGCTGCCGCCCTGCTACCGCGTCAGTCCCGGTCGCGAGCATCGTGTGTATGGGATTGAACCGGCCGCCCCAACCTTTCTGCGGCCCGAACTGATTGAAGTCGAGCGCAAGCGAAAATGCCTTTCCCTTGCGCACCAGTGAAGCGGCTTTGACGAGGTCCGCAGGCTGCACGTAATTCAAAGTGCCGAGCTCATCGTCGGGGCCCCATTTGCCCCAGTTTTTGAGTTGCTTTGCAGCAGCCTCGATCGTGCGCAAGCTGACGTCCTGCTTCAGGGGTTTCCTCGCGACCATCTTCATCGAGGGTTCCGTTTTGGCCTGTGACATTGTTATGACTCCTCCCGTTTAAGAGAATGCCGGCGATTGCCCGATTTTGCTGCAACCCGGCCCGAAACCGCTATTTTAAGACTTGCGCCTGCGGTTATTGGTAAAATTGGATTTCCGCCATTCGGAGGACGATCATGGCTACCAAGCGTTGTGCAACGTCGTTGGATCGCTCGTTCCCTCACCCGTTGAAATTTCATTCGCGCGGCAAACGCTGGACAGCTGCGCTCGCGCTCATGGTCACCGGGCTCGCCTTCGCGCAGACACCGGATAGCGCCGGTCGCGGCGCGTACGCCGGGTTTGCGGAGCCCGACCAGGCATTCGTGATCGAAGCGGCAGCCAACAGCAATCTGGAAGTCTATATGAGCCGCGTCGCCGCGCTCAGAGCCAATGCGAATGCGGTGCGGTCTTTCGCGCTGAGCACGGCGGAAGACCACAGCAAGGCGCGCCGGAAACTGAAAGAGATCGCTTTGTCCAGAGACGTTCGAATAACCGACCGGCTCGACGATAAAAGGGCCGACATTCTGATGACGCTGCAACGCTACGCCGGCGACGAATTCGATCGCGAATATCTGACGCAGCAGGTTGACCTGCACCGGCGCGCGGTGCGGCTGTTCCAGGAACAGGCCCAAAGAAGCGGCAACAACGAACTGCGGAGTTTTGCCGAATCCAAACTGGCTGTGCTCGAAGCCCAGCTCAGAACCGCGCAGGCTTTGGCGGACAGCCGCTAGGTTATCGCTTCATTCTGGCTGGAACTTAAGCGGCGATTGGCGCGGATCACTTTGGGCAGGACGTCCATAGCAACCGTAGAGTGCGCGCGGCGCGCGCGACAAAAAGTTGAGGGTGCGCCATGCGCACCTTACGGTTGCTTCAGATCCTGATCCATCAATATGCGTCCGCGCAGAGTTTTCTCGCGCGCGTGCATAAATCTGGAGTTGACGAGATCGCCGGCATCGAAGCCAAAATTCCTGACTGTAGATACTTTGCGCGCCAATTTTGCGAGCTCGTCCTGCCGCAATGATTGCCGCCGCGGCAGCGCGAGCACGATCACGTTGCCGGTGCCCTGGACCTCGAGAATATATACCTCGTCGAACACTTCCTGGTAAGTCCGCACCATGGAGTCGTAGAGCGGATTGACGTAACTCGCCCACAAGTTACCGATCAAAACGCCACCCGGCTTGAGCGCGCGCCGCACGGCGCGCAGAAACTCCTGCGTGGTGAGGTGCGCGGGTACGCTGTTGCTGCCGAATGCATCGAGGAAGATCGCGTCGTAGGGCTGCCGGCTCTGTTCAATGAACTGCCGTCCGTCAGCGATATGCGCACGCATGCGCTCATCTTCGCGGAAACCAAAAAACTGTTTCGCTGCATCCACTACGTCGGGATCGACGTCCACCGCATCGATCGCCGCATCCGGATAATGCTTGCGCAGAAACATCGGGAGCGTCGCGCCGCCGAGGCCGACCACAAGAACGCGGCGCGGTTCTTCGCACAGCGCGAGCCCGACGAGCGCACCTCTCACGTAGGGAAGCCCGAGATAATCCGGATCACCCGGTTTGACGACGCTCTGCCGCGCCCCGCTCCTGCCAAAACGCAGCACGCGCAGGCCGTCATCATCTTCGGTAACAACAATTGTGCCGAACGCCGATGCTTTCTCGTATAGAACTTTTTCGTCCGCACTTGCCAGCGCAGCCAATGCGACGAAAAGAAACAGTACGACATGGAAAAGCAGGCGCAGATTCACGGCTGGCAAACCTAACCCGGATTGAAGTTGCCGCATTATCGCTGCGAGCCATGCAGATGACAATGCAATCCTGCGGCGGATGCGGCAAACTTCGTCACTCGATTGTGTAAATTCCGCAGACAATGGAGGTCGGAGTGCGCCGCTTCAAGAATTGCGTCGTGATCGCACTGCTGTTCGGCATTTCAGGAATCGGATGGGGTCAAACTTTTCCCGCCAAATCGGTGCGCTGGATCGTGGCGTTCGGCGCGGGCGGGCCGGGCGATGGACTTGCACGCGTCGTGGCTCCGGCGCTCTCCGAGCTGTGGGGCCAGCAAGTCGTGATCGATAATCGCCCCGGCGCCAACACCATACTCGGCACCGAGCTCGCCGCTCGAGCCGCTCCCGATGGTTACACGCTGCTGCTGGTGTCATCGGGTTTTACGATCAATCCAACGCTTTATCCAAAGCTGCCTTACGATCCCATTCGCGATCTGGCGCCGGTCACGCCGTTCGCGTTCGGTCCGGCCATGCTGGTCATGCATCCGTCCGTTCCCGCCAAGAATTTGAAAGAGCTGATCGCTCTGGCAAGGGCCAGGCCCGGCGCTCTCGCCTATGCATCGGGGGGAAGCGGTGCGTTCAGTCATCTGTCAATCGAACTGATCAAAACGATGACCGGCATTGACATGATCCACGTGCCATACAAAAGCATGCCGCAAGGTATAACGAGTGTAATCGGCGGCGAGACGCAATTGATCGTTCCAACGATACCGGCCGCCCTGCCCCATGTAAATGCCGGACGGCTGCGCGCACTCGGCGTCACGTCCGCACGACGCTCGCCTGCCGCGCCGGACACGCCGACGATTGCCGAGGCCGGACTCCCCGGCTATGAAGCCGACAACTGGTACGCGGTCTTCGTGCCCGCTGAAACTCCGGTAACGATCGTTGAAAAACTCAATTCGGATATCCGCAGCCGAATAGAAGTATCCGAAGTCAGGGAGCGCATGGCGCGGCTCGGAATGGATGCGCGCGGAATGCCGGCCGCGGAATTCTCCGCGTACGTCAAATCCGAGATCGCGAAGTGGGCGAAAGTCGTGAAGGCCTCAGGTGCTAAACCCGATTGACTGATATGAAGCGGTTCTCGCAAACGCCGCTTTTATTTTGCTTATGCGGCGACTTCGCCAGCCAGCGTCAAGACTAGGCTGCCCGGGCGTCGCATGCCGATGCCGATGCTATACTCGTCACGAGACCGAACGAAAAGAAATCATGCAACTTACGTCGAAGCGCATCGAAGTGTCGGACGCGTTGGAATGCGTCGAATACTTCTACCGCGAGAACATGACGGATGGCCTGCCGGTGGTCCCGCCGACCGAAGCGCGAGTACGACAATTCCTCGACGCCGTTGCCCTGTCACCTGATGCCAGGATCGCTGAGATAA
>DASYSI010000260.1:0-13570 GCA_036003485.1 Burkholderiales bacterium
ATCACACGCATTACCGCTATGACCGGCCGGTCGCGCTGTCCGCGCACGAGATAAGGCTGCGGCCGGCGCCGCACTGCCGCACGCCGATCCTCTCCTACTCGCTGAAGGTCACGCCGGACAAGCACTTCATCAACTGGCAGCAGGATGTCTACGGCAATTTCGTCGCGCGACTCGTGTTTCCGGAGAAAACGCGCGAATTCGGGATTACCGTCGATCTGATCGCCGATATGACGGTGATCAATCCATTCGATTTTTTCGTTGAAAGTTACGCCGAAAAATTTCCATTCGCCTACACCGAATCGCTGGCGCGCGACCTCACTCCGTTTCTCGCCGTAGAGGAAAGCGGCCCTCTGCTCTCAAAATGGATCGCCGATTTCCGCGCGGACCCCGCACACCGAAACCTCAATACGATCGATATGCTCGTCGCGCTCAACGGTAAACTGCAGCAGGCTGTACGCTATGTGGTGCGCCTCGAGCCCGGCGTGCAAAGTGGTGAGCAGACACTCGGACTGCAAAGCGGTTCGTGCCGCGACAGCGGCTGGCTGATGGTGCAGATTTTGCGCCACTTCGGTCTCGCCGCGCGTTTCGTTTCGGGCTACCTGATCCAGTTGAGTCCCGACGTGAAGGCGCTCGACGGCCCCGTCGGGCCCGAGCGCGATTTCACCGACCTCCACGCGTGGGCCGAAGCCTATGTCCCGGGCGCAGGCTGGATCGGACTCGATCCGACTTCGGGTCTGCTCGCCGGAGAGGGCCACATACCGCTCGCCACTTCGGCGTCGCCGATTGGCGCCGCGGCTGTCATCGGAACCATTTTGGAGCCGTGCCATCCGTTTCCGATCGAATTTTCCATGAGTGTCACGCGCATTCGGGAAGATCCGCGCGTGACCAAACCGTACACCACGCAGCAATGGCAGGCGATCGAGTCGCTCGGGCACCAGATCGACCGCGAGCTTACAGCGAACGATGTGCGACTGACGCAGGGCGGTGAGCCGACTTTCGTCGCGATCGATGATATGGAAGGGCCGGAGTGGAATTACACCGCGCTTTCCGCTAAAAAGCTCGAGCTCGCGCACGAGCTGCAAAATCGGCTGCAGCGGCGATTCGCTCCCGGCGCGCTCCTGCATTACGGTCAAGGCAAGTGGTATCCGGGTGAACCACTGCCACGCTGGGCGCTCGGCATTTACTGGCGCAAGGACGGCAAACCGGTGTGGCGCAGCGCGGACTCAAGCACGAGCGTGGATCTGCCGCGCCTGGATTCGACCGCGCGCGCAGGCTCACCGCGCGCGGATTCGGATGCGCGCGCAGAGTCACCGCGCGTGGATCTGGCTGCGCACGCAGATTCATCACGCGAAATGCGCGAAGCGAGGCAGCTCATCGACGACATCGCCGGGCGCCTCGGGTTCTCGCCCGAATTCGTGATGCCGGCATTCGAGGACATCTGGCACGCGCTCGATGCGGAAAGCCAATTGCCGTTCAACATCGATCCGCTCACCGCAGATCTCAACGACGCAGCCGAGTGCCTCCGGCTCGCCGCGCAATTAAGACACGGTCTGGCCGAACCCGTTGGTTACGTACTGCCGCTGCGCGCCGCCAAACAGTCGGCTAAAAACAGGCGCGAGCCGGCGTGGCACAGCAGCAGCTGGCCATTGCGTCAAGCCCATTTGTTCCTGACCCCAGGCGACTCGGCGCTCGGCTACCGGCTGCCGCTCAAGAGCCTGCCGGCGGTCGAGGAACAGGACGACGGCGATCTGCCGCGCGATCCTTTTGATCCGGTCGAAGCGCTCGACGATGCCGATACGGCCATTGCTGCGGCGCCGACGCTGCGCAAACCGAAGCCGAATCCCGCGCCCCACGAGATTGTGCGAACGGCGCTATGCGTCGAGCCGCGCGGTGGCCTGCTGCATGTTTATATGCCGCCTATCCCGCTGCTCGAAAATTATTTGATGCTGCTGACGGTGATTGAACGCAGCGCGGCCAGCTTGAACCTGCAATTGCGTATCGAAGGCTACGAGCCGCCCGCCGACTTGCGAATGAACGTGCTAAGGATCACTCCCGATCCTGGCGTGATCGAAGTTAACATTCATCCCGCGACGAGCTGGGACGAGCTCGTCACGAACACCACCGCGCTCTACGAGGAAGCGCGCCTGGCGCGGCTTGCGACTGAGAAATTCATGCTCGACGGACGTCACACCGGCACCGGTGGAGGCAATCACGTGACCCTCGGCGGACTCACGCCCGCCGACAGCCCGATGCTGCGTCGGCCCGATCTATTGAAGAGCCTGATTACGTACTGGCAAAACCACCCCGCGCTTTCATACCTGTTCTCGGGGCAGTTCATTGGACCGACCAGTCAGGCGCCGCGCGTCGATGAAGCGCGCGATGACAATCTGTACGAGCTCGAAATCGCCTTTCAGCAATTGACACGCACCAGGCGTGGGGGCGATGCGCCGCCGCCGTGGCTCGTCGACCGTCTGTTGCGTAATCTGCTCGTCGACCTCACCGGCAACACGCACCGCGCTGAGTTCTGCATCGACAAACTTTATTCGCCCGATACCGTCACCGGCCGCCTCGGCCTGGTCGAATTTCGGGCCTTCGAAATGCCACCGCACGCGCAGATGAGCTTGACTCAAATGCTGCTGCTGCGCGCGCTGATCGCGCGCTTCTGGAAAGATCCCTACCACGGCGAGCTCATGCGCTGGGGCACGCAATTGCACGACCGATACATGCTGCCGCACTTCGTCGCCGCTGACCTGCGCGACGTGGTGCGCGACCTTAATGTCGCCGGCTACGCGTTCGATGCGGAATGGTTCGCGCCGTTCGTCGAATTCCGTTTCCCGCGCTACGGCACGGTGAGCTACGACGACCTACAGCTCGAGCTGCGCCAGGCGATCGAGCCCTGGAACGTGCTGGGCGAGGAAGTCAGTACAGGCGCCACTGCGCGTTATGTCGACTCCTCGGTCGAACGCCTGCAGGTCAAGGTCAACGGCATGAGCGGCTCGCGGTACACGGTCACCTGCAATGGACGCGAGCTCCCCCTCACACCATCCGGCACGCCGGGAGAATACGTCGCCGGTGTCCGCTACCGCGCGTGGGCGCCGCCATCCGGGCTGCATCCGACCATCGGGGTGCAGGCACCGCTCACCTTCGACATCGTCGACACTTGGAGCGGGCGCAGCATCGGCGGCTGCACCTACCATGTCGCGCATCCCGGCGGGCGCAACTACGAAACCTTCCCCGTTAATGCAAATGAAGCTGAGGCGCGCCGCGTCGCCCGCTTCTGGAACCATGGCCATACGGCGGGGCCGGCGGCGCGGATTGTCGAGCCATTGAATCCGGCGTACCCACTGACGCTCGATCTGCGCTGGCAACCGGCACCCTAGCACGCTGACAACGTGAAGCGGTCGTGTGGCGAGATCTTTTGCAATGCAGCACGGAGGGCCTGCTCCAAAGGTTGAAAATGCGTATTTGTGTTGATAACATGTCAAGAGAAGACTCCAAGCGGCCCGGATTCGGAAATTCAAGCAAGGAGAGGTCGATGAGATTGCGCATGCTCATCCTGGTTACCGCGACCGCGCTCGTCGCAGCGTCAGCCGCAACGGGTAGCTTTGCTCAAAGCGCAGGTGTTGCTGCACTTCCGCCCGCCGATCTGAATCCAACTGCAAAACCCGATACCGATATAAGAATCGATACTGATACCTTGCGTTCCACACTGGCGCCCGGTGCGCTCGGACTGAGACCAAATTCCGCGCCGACCGCAGGCGCCGATCTGCCCTTCGGCCTGAGATACAGCGGTGACGCCAAAAGCGTGATCATGCCGCTCGATGAGAAAAACGATTGGGGCGTCGGTCTCAATTTCAATCTTAATTCACCGCCTCCCGTTGAACTCGCGCCGAATTCAGCCCTAGGCCTGCAACCCAAACGTTCGCCCGGCGTGATGTTGCAACGCAGATTTTAGAATCCTAAGACGGGCGAATGCGTAGGGTGCGCACGGCGCACGATCAACTCGTTGTCCCGTGCGCGGTGCGCACCCTACGTTTGCTACATTTGCTGACGGCGCAGCACGGTCGAAATTACTGCACCTCATCGTCGAGTAGATCCGGATTCTCCAATGGCGCGTGCCAGTAGCGCCGAAACAGCACGCGATAGCGCTGCACGCTGATCACACCATCACCTCCAATCGCGAGCAGCAGCGCGCCGTCGTGATCGGTGCGATAAATGCGGCTGCCGAGCGCGCGATAACGGTCAAGCACATCGTCTCGCGGATGGCCAAAACGGTTGCGGTAGCCCGCCGCGACGAGCACGATGTCCGGGTTGACTTGCTCGACAAATTGCAGCGACGAAGAGGTACGGCTTCCGTGATGCGGTACCAGCAGCACTTGCGCGCGCAGCTTGTCAGGAACGGTACTGAGCAGTTCGTACTCCGATTTCTGTTCGATGTCGGCTGCCAGCAGCACGCTCGCGCCCGCGGTGCTGATGCGCACCACGCAGCCGCGATCATTGCTCCGAACCTTCTCGCGTTCGTAGTTTTCCCGCGCCGGATGCAGCAGCTCGAAATCGACGCCGTCCCACTGCCAGCGCGCGCCCGCCTCGCATCTTCGCGGCGACGCTGCGTGTTCCAGCAGCGGATCGTCGGCGGCGAGCGACGATAGGAACCAGTCGACCGGCAGCGCCTGCAGCACCGAAGCAGCGCCGCCGCTGTGGTCGAGATCGCCGTGACTGACCACCATACCGCTTAGCGCGCGCACGCCGCTCGCCCGCAGGTAGGGAACGATGATACGGTTTCCGCTGTCGACTTGCGGGCCGAACGCAGGGCCGGCATCGTAGAGCAGCACGTGGTTGCGCGTTTGCGCGACGATCGCGAGTCCCTGTCCGACGTCGAGCACCGTCAGTTTGAGATCGCCGTGCGCAGGCGCGGGCGGCACTACCAAAAACAACGGCAGAAACGCGCTAGCACCAATCCAGCGCGCCGGAAACCCCCGCGGCATCAGCAGCCACAGCATGCCGAGCGTCGCCGCTGCCACGGTCCAACCCACAGGCGCGTGCTGTTGCCACACCGCCGCAGGCAGCGTGCTCATCCATTCAAGCATCGCGCCGCACGCCGCCATCACCGTATGCGCCAGATGTAACACCAGATCGAACGGCAGCATGATGCCGATCAAGGTCAACGGCACCACCACCAGGCTCACGACCGGAATCGCGATTGCATTGGCGAACGGCGATACGAGCGACACCTGCTGAAACAGCGCAAGGGTGAGCGGAATCAGCCCAACCGTTACCGCCCATTGCACCCGCCCCCATGCAGCCAGCCAGTGCGGCTGTCCGATGCGGCCGGTCGATACCAGCAGGATTACCGCCACCGCGCCGAACGAAAGCCAGAAGCCCGGCGCGAGCACCGCCCATGGATCAATCACCAGCACGACACCCAGCGCCGCACTCAAGATCACCGAGGGCGAGGTGAGGCGTCCCAGCCATAATGCAATTGCCACCACCGCGAGCATGTAGACGGTGCGTTGCGCGGGTACCGCGAAACCCGCGAGCCATGCATAGACAAATGCCGCCGCCAGCCCTGCCAGCACCGCGGCTTTGCGCGCCGGCAGCCATAACGTCAGCCGTGCGCTGCGCCGCCACAGAAAATAGGCGAATGCAAACACGAGTCCCGAAATCATCGTCACGTGCAGACCCGAGATGCTCATCAGGTGATTCACCCCGGTGCGCGTGAAAGTCTGCCATTGCGCGGGCGTGATTGCGCGCTGGTCGCCGATCGCAAGCGCCGCGAGTACCCCGGCATACGGCGCAGCGGAGAGCGCTGACTGAATGCGCGCACGCACCGCTTCGCGCACGCGTTCGACTACGTACTGCGGGCGCAGCACGGATGCGCTGACACGACGGTTGCCGCCGGGCCGGATATAACCGGTGGCGCGGATGTTACGTTCGAGCAGCCACGCTTCATAATCGAATCCGTGCGGATTGAGCGCGCCGTGCGGGCGCCGCAGCCGCACCGTCAATTGCCAGCGCTCGCCGGCGTGCAGCTCGGGCAGCGTGGCCGGCCTGCCGTCGCGCGCGGGACTGCCCCACCACGACAATGCGATGTGAGCGGGAATCTCCGCGTGCGGCGTCAACACGCGTTCGACGTCGAATTCAAACCGCACGCTGCGCTCGTACGGTAGTGGCATCGCCGCGATAACGCCGACGAGCTGAATGTCCGCGCCTTCCCACTGCGCAGGCAGCGCGTCGGACAGCCGCTCTCCGGCGTACCATGCCGCCCATGTGAATCCGCATGCGAAACAGCACGCCCCAGCAGCGAATCGACGCGTGAGCTGCAACGACAGGCGCGATGGCTGCATCGCGACCAGCACAACCAACACGCATGGCACCGCGAGCCAGTAGGCGCGCGGCTCGGGCAGTTGGGCCTGCACTTGCAGCCACCACACGCCGGCAGCGAAGCACACGATATAAAAGCGCATGAACGAAGTTGTTTCAACGAGGGCCTACCGTCATAACGCGCCGCACTCACGGGCGAATGACCGAATTAGGTAGAATACCTGCCCGGGCAGGCTGATGCAGAACCCCATGGGGCCGCGGCGCTGCTTGGCGGGGTGAGATGCGCGACGCGAGCCGCAGACGAATAGCTGGACTATTCGCAAGGCTCGCAACAAAGCAGATCGCCCCGCCAAGCACCGCCCCGAAGGGTTTGCACGAAAAGTGCCCAGCTGCGGCGTTGCGCTCCTCGTCGAATAGAGCGAGCATTCGACCTTCGTCGCGACGCCTAGCATCTGAGCACTTTTCGTGCAAACGCGGCTCCCAGCGGGTTTTGCATCAGCCTGCTATTGGATTGCAACCGCATGCCGCGCAAGTTTTTCAGAAAATACCTGCCCAGCCACGCCACGATCAGAGAGAACCGCCATATCGGCAGGTTCGGGGGGTGGCTCAAGCATCACAACCTATGGCACCTGCACCGCCGCTCGGTCGCGGGCGGCGTGGCGGCAGGCATGTTCGCCGGCCTGATTCCGGGCAGCAATCCGGTGCAGTTCGCCGCCGCGGCACTACTGGCGATCGCATTTCGCGTCAACCTGCCGATTGCCGTGATCGTTACACTGTATTCGAATCCGTTTACCATCGTGCCGCTCTACTACCTCGCGTATCGACTCGGGAAAGTGGCACTGGGGGAAAGCGGCGGCACGCTGCCAGCCTTCGCAATCAGTCTTGAAAGCAAAAGCCTGGGCGATTGGCTGCCGGCGGCGCTCGACTGGCTTACGTCGATCGGCAAACCGCTGCTGGTCGGACTGCCTTTGCTCGCGGTACTGTTGAGTATCGTCAGTTACTTCGCGGTGCGCTGGGCATGGAGATGCTACGTCGTTCACGCTTGGCGGCAGCGCAAGCGCGTCAGAATCAACAGGAGTGCGTCAGCACTATGACTGTCCCGAGTTATTGGAAGCAGGCAACGCACGAACTGTCTGAGAAAGATCCCGTCATACGCAAAATCGCGTCCAAATCGCGCGGACTCACGCTGCGCTCGCGCGGCGACGCATTCAATACGCTGGCGCGCTCGATTGTCGGACAGCAGATTTCGGTCAGAGCAGCCGAAAGCGTATGGCAAAAGGTCATCGCCGCGGTGCCGGCGGTGAAGCCCGCTATCCTGCATACCCATGACATTGAAGCGTTACGCGCATGCGGCCTGTCACGCACTAAAGTCGCCTACCTGCAGGACCTCGCGCGTCATTTCGTCGAGGAACGGCTTAACATAGCGCGCTGGGATGAGATGTCGGACGATGAAATGATCGCCGAACTCACCCAGGTGCGCGGAATCGGCCGCTGGACTTCGGAGATGTTTCTGATCTTCTACATGATGCGGCCCAACGTGCTGCCACTCGATGATATCGGCCTGCAGCGCGCGATGAGTCTGCATTACAATCAGGGCAAGCCGCTCTCAAAGCTCAAAATCAACTCGCTCGCCAAGCGCTGGACGCCGTGGCGCTCGGTTGCAACCTGGTATATGTGGCGCAGCCTCGACTCGATTCCGGTCGAATACTAGGACGATGGCTTTTGCGGATTGACGAAACCAGCGCCCCAAATGGCGCTCAGCGCAAACCGCCTTTGTCACTCTTATCAGGCTTGTCAGGTTCTACGGCCAGATTTTTTGTCGCATCCTTTCCTTTTGCCTTACACGCAGTCAGCTTGCGCCTGCAGCCGTTCGTGCATAGGAATTCGGCGTTGTAATCGCCGCGGGGACAGGTCCCGAGGCACGCGCTATTCATTTTGAGACACTCAGTCGTACTGAATCGTTTCGCCTGCGTCTTGTCTGTCGATTGTTCCTCGGATTTCGACTTCTTCTCGATTTTAGACGGCTCTTTATTTTCAGTCTGGACCTTAATCAGCCTGAATGTTCCCAAGCGCGTGCGCGCGTCTGGGATGCTAATCGAGTATCGCCCTACGAAAACATTCGGCGTGCACGTGCCGGTCATTCTTAAAAATATCCCGCCGCCCAGATCACTATTCAAAGTACACCTGTAGCCTGATTTCTCGCCTGAGATGATTGGACCTCGGCCGACTAGATTCGACGAGATCGCCACCTTTCCCGAAAGTAATCCCTCCGAGTTTTCGAGCTCAACGACGATCGGCATCGGCCCATCCAGAGTGCGCGGAATGAGCATGCCCTTAAATGTATCGCTGTGCGCGATGCCGGTGACGAAAACCAATAAAAAAAATAGCGGCAGCGTCAGCCTCGCCCGCGTCTTCTTTAGTCGCTTTGTCATTGGCTGCCTCAGTCGATCGAACGATTGCACGAGAATGCGGACGCCTAAGCCGCCCGCAACACTCCATCCACGAGCTGAAGCACGCGACCCGCGCTCGCCGCAATTGCGCTGTCGTGAGTTGCGATCAGCAGGCTGGTGCCAAGATCGCGGTTGAGCTCGAGCATCAGCGCGAAAACGCCGTCCGCGGTCTTGCGATCGAGATTGCCGGTGGGCTCGTCGGCCAGCACGCATGCCGGCTGCGTCACGAGCGCACGCGCGAGCGCCACGCGTTGCCGTTCCCCGCCCGAGAGCTCCGAAGGCGCGTGTTCGAGCCGATGACCGAGCCCGACTTTGCGCAGCATGTCGACCGCGAGCGCGTTCGCCTCGGCCTGCGGCATGCGGCGGATCATGAGCGGCATTGCAACGTTTTCGATCGCAGTGAATTCGAGCAGCAAATGGTGAAACTGATAAACGAACCCCAGCTCGCGATTGCGCAAATCGCCGCGAGCGGTTTCGTCCATCGACTGGATATTGCGCCCGCCAATCAAGACCTCGCCGCTCGACGCAGCGTCGAGCCCGCCGAGCAAATGCAGCAGCGTGCTTTTGCCGGAACCCGATGCGCCGACGATAGTGACGCACTCGCCCTTGTTTACCGCGAAATCGACGCCGAGCAGAACCTGCACTTCAACTTTTCCCTGCAGATAGCTCTTGCGCAGACCGCGACACGCAAGCGCAGTCTTACCGGCCGCCTCACTCATATCTGAGCGCCTCCGCGGGATTGATTCTTGCCGCGCGATAACTCGGATAGATCGTGGCCACGACGCTGACGATGAACGAAAAGAACGCCGTCACGATCACGTCGGCAGACCGTACCTCCGATGGGAGCTCGCTGATCTGATAGACATCCTTGGCGAGGAATTTGAAGCCGATCGCCGATTCGATAAACGGCACCACAACATCCACGTTGGCGGCCAGCGCGATGCCGCCTATCACGCCTGCCAGCGTCCCGATCAGACCGATCAGAGTGCCCTGAATCAGGAAGATCTTCATCACGCTGCCCGGGCTTGCGCCGAGCGTGCGCAGAATTGCAATGTCGGACTGCTTGTCC
Organism: Burkholderiales bacterium; assembly: GCA_036003485.1. Classification (GTDB taxonomy): domain Bacteria; phylum Pseudomonadota; class Gammaproteobacteria; order Burkholderiales; family SG8-41; genus PALSA-1004. The sequence goes on from DASYSI010000260.1 coordinate 9,841, forward strand.
TTGACCGCCATGAACAGGCTGGAGACGATATTGAACGCCGCGACCGCGATGATCAGGAACACGATGAAGAACATCATGCGTTTCTCGATGTCGACGGCACGAAAAAAATTCGCGTTAAGCCGCGTCCAGTCGGTAATGTAGGCCTCGGGGCCGAGACTGCGCGCGAGCTCCCGTGATACGGCGCCCGACTGGAACAGATCCTTCAACTTCAGGCGCACGCCGGTCACCTGCTCGCCCATGCGATAGAGCTTCTGCGCATCTTCAAGATCGAGCAGTGCCAGGCCCGAGTCGTATTCGTAGTGGTCGACCGAGAATATTCCGACCACGGTAAACTGCCGCAGCCGCGGAATGATGCCCGCCGGCGTCACCTGGCCTTGAGGCGAGATCAATACCACCTTGTCTCCGACCTCCACGCCCAACGCGCGCGCCAGCTCGATGCCGAGCACAATACCGAATTCGCCGGGCCGCAATGCCTCGAGGCTGCCCGCTTGCATGTGCTGTGCGAGATCGGCCACCTTTTCTTCGGCCTCCGGAAGAATGCCGCGGATAAAGGCGCCGCGCACGGTGCCGCCGTTTGTCAACAGCCCCTGGGCTGACACATAGGGCGCGGCCGCCACCACCTGTTCGTTTTGCGCGGCCTTGGCCGCGACGGCGCGCCAATCGGCGAGCGTGTTGTCCGCGCCTGAGATCTGGACGTGCGATGCAACGCTCAGGATGCGCGTGCGCACCTCGCGCTGAAAACCATTCATTACCGATAGCACGGTGATCAGTACCGTGATGCCGAGCGCGATGCCGATCACCGACACAAGGGAAATGAACGAAATGAAGCGGCTGCGCTGCCGCGCGCGCGTATAGCGCAGACCGATGAAAAGCTCGTAAGGTTGCAAGATGGATGCCGACCGCGAAAGCGCAAGTTTGCCACAATGCGTGCGATAAACAAAAAGCGCGGGCTCGTGCCAGGGCGAGTGCTACACTCGCTCCAGCCGATCATGCACTGCACGCTGCTCGTTCCCGACCTGCTATTACCGCGCCATTCCGGCGCTGAGCCATACCGCGATCTGCACCTGCCTGCACTCGCGCAATTGCTCGCGCGCGCGCGCGGCACGACATTTGAACCGCTCAGCATGGAGGCGTGGTTGTGCGAGGCGTTCGAAGTCGCGCGCCAGCATGACTGGCCGGTCGCGCCTCTCACGTTTGCGCTCGACGGCGGCGATCCAGGGCTGGCCTACTGGCTGCGCTGCGATCCGGTTCATCTGAGCGCGCACCGCGGACAGTTGGTATTGACCGACAGCAGCGCGTTCGAACCGGCAGCGGATGAAGCGCGCGCATTGACTGCCGCGCTCAGTACGCATTTCGCACTTGACGGTCTCGTTTTTCGCGCTCCGCATCGCACACGCTGGTATCTGGATCTGGAGCGCATTCCGGCGCTGTTCACGCGAGCACTGCCGGATGTCGCGGGCAAGGACATCGACCGCTATCTGCCGAGCGGAGACGACAGTCTGCGCTGGCACCATGTGATGAACGAAATACAGATGCTGCTGCACGCGCATCCGGTCAATCTCGCGCGCGAGGCTCTGAACCAGCCGGCGATCAACAGCATCTGGCTATGGGGCGGAGGCGTGAATCCGGCGGTGCGCGGCCGCCGCTTCACGCGCGTTTGGAGCGATGACGCGCTCGCGCGCGCGCTTGCGACTTCGAGCGATATTCCCGCGCACGCGCTTCCGGACAACGCCGCGACACTGCTTGCTACGAGCTCGCGCGATGACGAAAGCGAGCTCGTGGTGCTGCCGCAGCTGCGGGCTGCCACGGGCCGCGGCGACATCGAGCGCTGGCGCTCGACGCTGCAAGTGCTCGAGCGCGACTGGTTTGCACCGCTGCATGTGGCACTGCGCCTGCGGCGGCTATCCGGGCTTGCGCTCATCGCACTCAACGCCGCGCGGTGCCGGCGCTACGACATCAGCGGCGGCGATCTGTGGAAATTCTGGCGTGCAATTCGACCGGTCGATCATCATGCCTGATCCCGTACAGATCGCTTCGCGCGCCGCGCAGGCGGAGCACCTGGCGGCTCTTGCCGCAGTCGGAATGCATCCCCTGCTGGCTCGCCTCTATGCCGCGCGCGGTGTCACCTCACCGCAGGAACTCGCAACCGACTTGAGCGGACTTGTGCCGCTCGCGCGCCTGCACAACGTCGAGCGCATGGCTGCAATCCTCGCCGATGCAATTGCGGCGCGCGAGCGCCTATTGATCATCGCAGACTATGATTCCGATGGAGCGACGGCCTGTGCAGTCGGCATGCGTGCATTGCGCGAATTCGGCGCCGTAGCCGATTACCTGGTACCGAACCGTTTCGAATTTGGCTACGGCCTGACGCCCGAAATCGTCGAGCTTGCCAAAACCGTCAAAAATCCTGACCTGCTGATTACCGTCGATAACGGAATCGCGAGCATCGAAGGCGTTGCCACCGCCAACCGGCTCGGCATGCGCGTACTGATAACCGACCATCATCTGCCGGGCACGGCGCTACCCGACGCGCAGTGCATCATCAATCCAAATCAGCCCGAGTGTGGGTTTCCGAGCAAGAATCTGGCCGGCGTTGGCGTCATGTTCTATCTGATGCTGGCGCTGCGTGCCGAGCTGCGCAAGCGCGGAGCTTTCGAACGCGAACGCGGCCCCAATCTCGGCGCGCTGCTCGATCTGGTCGCGCTTGGCACGATCGCCGACGTGGTGAAGCTTGACGCCAACAACCGGATCCTGGTGCAACAGGGCCTGCAGCGCATACGCGCGGGCAAGACCTGGCCCGGAATCACCGCCCTGATGCGCGTTGGCGGACGCGACCCCGCCCGCGCAACGACCTACGACCTGGGTTTTGTGCTCGGCCCGCGCCTGAACGCCGCCGGCAGGCTCGACGACATGTCAGTCGGCATCGAATGTCTGATCAGCAACGATCCGGCCACCGCTGAACGCATTGCACACGAGCTCGACGCGCTCAATCGCGAGCGGCGTACGATCGAGGCGGATATGCACGACAACGCGCTCGCCGCGCTCGACGAGCTTGCGCCGCACGACGGCTATAGCCTGTGTCTGTTCGACCCAAATTGGCACCAGGGGGTTATCGGTATTCTCGCCTCGCGCATCAAAGACCGCCTGCACCGCCCGGTATTCGCGTTCGCGCGCAGCGGCAATGCCGAGATCAAAGGATCGGGCCGTTCGATATCCGCGCTGCACCTGCGCGATGCACTCGATCTGGTTGCCAAGCGTGAGCCCGATCTACTGTCGCGCTTTGGCGGTCACGCCGCGGCGGCCGGCCTGACGCTGCGTGAAGCCGATCTGGAGCGCTTTCGCACGGCGTTCGAAGCGACCGTGCAGTCGCTGCTGACGCCTGCTGATCTCAAGCGCATCATCGCAACCGACGGCGCATTGAACGCCGAACACCTGACGCTCGATTCCGCGCAGCTGTTGGAGCAGCAGGTATGGGGACAGGGATTTCCGCCTCCCACTTTCGATGACGAGTTTGAGGTCACGCGGCAGCGCGTGGTCGCCGACCGCCACTTGAAGCTGCGAATCGCGAAAGACGGCGTGCAATATGAAGCAATGCTGTTTTCTCACGCCGCGCCTCTGCCCCAACGCGTACATGCGGTCTATCGCCTTGCTGTCAACTCATACGGCGGAATGCATAAATTGCAGCTCACGATCGAGCATTGGGAGCCGCTCGTGGAATAAGTCATTCAAG
>DASYSI010000261.1:0-6634 GCA_036003485.1 Burkholderiales bacterium
GCGTTCGTCGCGGCATCGGAACGGCGCGAGCGCATGGCGCAGCAGGCCGAGGAGCATGGGCATCTCGTCACGGCCGCGGAGCATCGCTTCGCGGCCGCGATCCTGCTGACGCCGGCGGTATGGGCGGTCACCGAGGATGATGCGCGGTTGAGGCAGCTCTACGTTCGCCTCAATGTCAACTACGCGGCGTGGATCAAGCATGCGCCGCATAAAGTACAGCGGTTCGAGCTTCCGTTTGGCAGCGCGGCGCTGCCGGTTTACCTGCATACGCCGGTCGGCTATAACGGCGGACGACTGCCGACGATCCTCGCGACCGGCGGCATGGATACGCGCAAGGAACTCGTGATCGCGCAATACGGCGAGCGTTTCCTGCAGCGCGGATTTGCAGTGCTGTCGGTGGACGGCCCGGGGCGCGGCGAAGCGCCGCTCTTGGGCGCCTACGTGACCCACGACAACTGGATCGAGGCCGGCGAAGTATTCATGCGGTTCTTGCTGGGCCGCTCCGAAGTGGATGCCGAGCGCATCGTCGCATTCGGCTCGAGTTTCGGCTCATTCTGGATGACGCAGGTTGCCGCGACGCAACCGCGGCTCAAGGGATACGCATCCGCCTTGTGCTGCCACGAACCCGGGTGCTACACGATTTTCGAGCAGGCGAGCCCGTCGTACAAGCATCGCTTCATGTGGATGGCGAACATTCAGGACGAAGCTCAATTCGACCGGATGGCTTCGCACATGGATTTGAGGCCGCTCGTCGGCGGCATGAAAATGCCGTGGTTGAACGTGGTCGGCGAAAATGATGAGCTCTCTCCGATCGAGCATACGTTTGAGCTGGCAGCGCGGTGCGGCGCGCCTGCGCCCATCGTCGTGTATCAGGCCGAGCGGCACGCGCTCTCAGGCGCATCATCGCTCGTGCTGGGCCCCAAGTACATGACTTTGATTGCCGACTGGCTGTGGGACCGCGTCAACGGACGTCCGGCCGAGGAATATTTCGAGTACGTGAAAAACGACGGCCAAATCGAACGCAGGCCCCATCCGCGACAAACGGCATCGAGCTGAATCGTGCTCAAATCGCGAAATCAGGATCAGAAATGAAAACGTTGCGCAGTCGTATTGTGCCAGTAGCATTGTTGTATATCGCCGCCTTGGACGCAGCTAATGCCGCGCAGCCGGCGGGTGACGATGCAGGCGCAGCTTTTCCAGGCAGGCCGATGCGGATTGTAGTCGGCTTCACTCCAGGTGGCGTGCCCGATGTCACGGCGCGCTTGATCGCGCAAAAGCTCGCCGCAAGCTGGAAGCAGCAAGTCATCGTGGATAACCGCGTGGGTGCGGGTGGTACGATCGCCGCGACGATCGTCGCGCACGCCAATCCCGACGGCTACACCCTGCTCTCGGTTTCCAACGCGCACGCAGTAGCACCCGCGATCTATCCCAAGCTGCCTTACGATACGATCAAAGATTTTGCCGGAATTACGATGACCGCCAGCGGCCCGGCATTGCTGCTCGTCGCACCGGCGCTGGGCGTGAAGTCAGCGCAGGATCTGATCGCACTCGCAAAGGCGAAGCCGGGACAGCTCAATTTCTCATCGGCCGGAGTCGGCAGCGGGACGCATTTCGGCGCAGAATTATTTAAGAGCATGGCCGGCATCGATGTCGTTCACGTGCCGTTCAAAGGCATTCCGGAAGCGATTACCGAAACGATTTCGGGCCGGGCACATTTTTTCTTGTCCCCGCTCGCGAGCGCCATCAATCTGGTGAAGGAAGGCAAAGTGCCCGCGGTCGGCGTCACCAGCATGCAGCGGGTGGCTCAACTGCCCGATGTACCGACCGTTGCCGAGTCGGGGCTGCCCGGTTACCGCTGGGATTTCTGGTACGGGCTGCTCGTTCCAGCGAAGACTCCGCGCGCCGCGATCGCGCGGCTCAACCGCGAAATCACGGGCATCCTCAATCAATCCGATGTACGCGCGCGCTGGGTCGCACTGGGAGCCGAGCCCGCGCCGACGACGCCCGAGCAGTTCGACACGCTGATCGCTGCGGATATCGCGGCTTTAACCAAACTCGCGCGTGCGGGTAATATCAAAGCCGACTGAACATTGATATCGGGAGGAGGAACCTTGCGTGACTTTTGGCGCTCGGCTTTCGCGCGCGCGGGTGCCGCCGCGTGCTGTCTGTGCGCCGCAACGGCCGCGCACGCGCAGGAGAAATATCCGGCCCGCCCGATTCGCGTGATCGTGCCGTCGGTCGCGGGCGGCGGCACCGATATCTCCGCACGGATGATCGCGCCCAAGATGAGCGAATATCTCGGCCAGTCCGTGGTCGTGGAAAACCGCGCGGGTGCGGCGTCAATTATCGGCAGTGATCTCGTCGCGCACGCGGCGCCCGACGGTTATACGCTGCTGATGGGGATCAGCACGCTGACGATCAATCCGTCGATACACACGAAGCTGCCGTACGATACCGTGCGCGATTTCGCGCCGGTATCGCTGGTGGTGACGCTGCCCAACGTGCTCGTCGTTCATCCTTCGCTGCCGGTAAAAAGTGTCAAAGAGCTGATTGCATTCGCTCGAGTGCGGCCGGGCCAGCTCAATTACGCATCCGCGGGCGTCGGCAGCAGCCTGCACCTGTCGATGGCGCTGTTTATGTCGATGGCGAAGCTCAGGATGACTCACGTGCCGTACAAAGGCTCGGCGCCCGCGCTCGTCGATATGCTCGCCGGCCAGATCGAAGTCATGACCGGGACCATGATCACCGTCATCCCGTACGTGAGGGATGGGCGTCTGCGCGCGCTGGGTGTTACGAGCCTCAAACGCGCAGCGGTTGCGCCCGAGCTTCCCACGATCGCGGAAGCGGGATTGCCGGGTTACGAGGCGGTGCAGTGGTATGGACTGCTCGCACCCGGAGCGACGCCGCGCGAAATCATCGCGAAGCTCAATGAAGCCGTGGCGCACGCGACGCACGATGCCGCCGTCAGAAAGCGTTTCCTCGACGACGGCGTCGAACCGGTGGGCAGCACACCTGAGGAGTTTGCCGCCTTGATGCGCTCCGATACGGCAAAGTGGGCCAGGGTCGTCAAGGACGCCAACATCAAAGCGGAATAGAAAAGCCCGCTGCCGGGTCAGTACGGCGTTTTGACGACGGACCCGCTCGCCTCGACGTACCAGCGTTCGCTCGCGAACGGCTTGCCGGCGAGCCGCGCATTCATCCAGTCAGCGACCAGTACTGCGGGTGTCGGCCCGAGGTTCGCGGAAGGCACGTTGCCAACCGAGTGGCGCGAGTCCTGATACACGACGAGTTGTTTCTGCGTCTGCAGCGTTGTCATCAGCCGCTCGGTGTGTGCGAGCGGGGAGAGTTCGTCCGCTTCGCCGGCGACGCATAGATACGGCATGCGGATCCTGTCCGCATGTCCTTCCCACGTCAGTGATTTGCAGAATTCGTCGAACGCGGACTCGTCGGTGTAATCCGCCATGTACATGAAGCGTCTTTTGAAAGTCGGGGAGGCTTCCTCGAAAATCGTGTGGCACGTTGGCTCGAGGCAGGTCGCGCTCACCGCGCACGCGCGAAATCGCGGCTCGTTCGCGGCAACGAGCGTGCCGAAGAATGAGCCGAAGCTGCTGCCGACGACACCGATGCGCGACAGATCGAGCTCCGGCCGCGCCGCCATCCAGTCCATCACTGCTTTGCCGGCGGCGATCCAGTTGGGTACGCTGACGTGGATTCCGAGCACCGCGCTTTCGTACTGACCAGGGCCTTCGAGCGTGAGAACCGCAATGCCGCGCGCTAACCAGCGGTCACCGTACAGCGCGACGTTGGCTTCCTTGAATCCATCCATGCCCGGAATCGACCACACCGCGGGAATGCGCCCTTGCTGATAATCCGGCGGCAGGTGCAGCCAGCCCGGAAGCGCTTGACCCTGAAACGGCACCCACGCCGCTTCGACTTTGTGATCGGCGAGCCTGGCGTAACTCGTGTAGCAATCGCGCTTGCGCTGATTCAGCGCCACATTCTTTGCGCTGTTTTCGTCGTGCGGCCATTGCGAAGCGGCGTAATGGATCGCAGCCATGAAAAAGTTGTTGCGCGCGGTTACAAGCTCCCCGGCTGTTTCTGCTGCGAGCGCCTTGGCTTCGCGCCGCCGCGCGGTGCTCTCGAACGCAGGCGAGATGTCTGCATACTTCTGCACGCGCGCGCGGATGGCGGCGAAATCGGCATTGGCCTCCGGTCCGCACGGCGCGTTATACGAAATCGTGCGCGGCTGGTCCCAGTCGATCCCGACCGCGCGGATCGTATTGTCGAGCAGCCAGCGTTGCTCGGTCCAGCGGCGGGTTTGTATTCCGGCGCGCGCGCCGGCAGAAGATTTGGTTGTCACAGCGGCATCTTTCATCGTAGGCGAAATCGACATCTTACCCGCCGCGGCGGACCCGGCGTGTTGCGCCTCCGCTTGGTCGGGCAATCCTCGCTAATCGACTTTGGCGCCTGATAATTTCACGATCTTTTCCCATTTCGCGAGCTCAGTCCTGATGTGATCTGCGAGTTGCGCGGGTGTCGAGCCGACGGGCTCCATGCCTTGGGCCGCCAGACGGTCCAGCACGTCCGTACTCTTGAGAATGGTGACGAGCTGCGCATTGAGCTTGTCGATGACGGTCCGCGGAGTTGCGGCCGGCGCCAGCATCGGATACCAGGTCGATGCTTCGAATCCGCGCAAGCCGGATTCGGCAACAGTGGGCACCGCAGGCAAAGCCGCCGAGCGCTTCGCGCCGGCGACTGCAAGCGCGATGATTTTTCCGTTCTTGATATGCGGCAGCACGCTTGGCATGGTCGGGAACCAGAGCGAGATCTGTCCCGACAACAACGCGGCGGTGGCCTGACCGATCACCTTGTATGGCACATGCACGAGCTCGATGCCGGCCATGCTGCGCAGCATTTCCATCGTCAGGTGTCCTGAGCTGCCGCTGCCGGTCGACGCGTAGTTGATTTGTCCGGGCGCGCGGCGCGCGAGCGCGATCAGCTCCTTGACGTTTTTCGCCGGCAGCGAGGGGTGCGCGACCAGTACATTCTGCACGGCGACGAGCTGCGTGATCGGCTCAAAGTCCTTTATCGGATCGTACGGCAGATCGCGGTAAAGACTCGCGTTGACGACGAGCGATGCGCTGCAAAGATACAGTGTATAGCCGTCGGGGGCCGCCTTCGCCGCGAGCTCGGCACTGAGGTTGCCGCCGGCGCCGGGACGATTGTCGATGACGACCTGCTGTCCCCATGACTCGCTGAGTTTCTGACCGATGAGACGGGCGACCAGATCGACGCCGCCGCCCGGCGCAAACGAGACGATCAACCGGATCGGCTTCGAGGGATAGGTTTGCGCAGCAACCGGCAGCGCACAGACTGCTGCAGCAGCGAACAACGCTGCGAATATCCGCTGTAGAACGCTTTGCCATAATCCGGGCGGCATTGTCCCGTCTCCGCCCCAAGTGCAACCCCCTCGCCGAGATCCGGGACATCCGCCCGGCGCAAACGAGACGATCAACCGGATCGGCTTCGAGGGATAGGTTTGCGCAGCAACCGGCATCGTCAATGTTGATGCTGCAGCGACAAGCGCGACTGCAATCCAACGTGGGGCGCTTTGCCTGGAAAAAGCGGCCTGGCGACGCGCGCGGCCGGCGGACGTATAATTCCGGCGTCCGATCTTGTGCGCAGGTGTGGAGGGAGCGATGACGATTTTTGTTGAAGGCTTATCAAAATACGGTGACGCCGAGAACCAGGTTCGACGCATCGGCGAGTACGAAACGGTCGCGGAGGCCGTTGCAGCCTCGAAGCGGACCATCGATGAATTTCTGCTGCGCGAATTCAAGGCTGGCGTGACCGCCGAGCAGCTCTATGCGCAATACCAGGGATTTGGCGAGGTGCCGTGCGTATTTCGTGACGACAACCAGACGATCAGCATCGCCGGATTCAATCATTGGCAATACGCGAAAGCGCGCTGCGGCGAGATTTGCGGCAAATAAGTTTCTTGTCGTGCGCGGCGTGTCAGGGATAAGTCGCCGCGGTCAATATGATGCGTGAGCACCGCTTAGCCTCGGCGATTCACGCAGGTCGTTGCACGAGGTGGTGTGGCCCGCGAGCATGTCCTGCTCGATTGCGAGTCGCCGCTGCTCGTTTGTGATCACGTGTACGCAAACACAGTTGGCGCCGTGTTTGCGGAAACAGTCGAGGTGGGACTGGGTCGCAAAGGGATCGGTCAGGTTCGCGGTCTCGCCGATGTAGATGCCTTCGTGGCCGGCGATGCGATAGGTCTTGTTGCTGAAGCTGCGCTTGGTTACATAGTACACCGCTGCCACGGAGCTGAAGCGGGTCTCAATCGGCCATGCGTGAAAAAAATATTTCTCTCCGGATTTTCCGGTAAAGGTGATGCCGCCGTAAGTTGCCATGCATGTCTTTCGCGTCAGATGGTCGTGGTCTCCCCGCCGCTGCGGTTCAGCCCGAACTATACGCCGATACCACCGCGACGGTGGAAATATGCCACCGCGTCAAATCTGGGCCCCGAAATTTCCCGACTCGGAAAGCATCCGCCATCTGTGCCATGATGGGGCCAGCAACCCGGGGAGCGGCATGGCGACCAGATTCAGCGAATACCGAGGCTTCGACA
>DASYSI010000262.1:0-4277 GCA_036003485.1 Burkholderiales bacterium
CGCGGCTGACTCCGAGCGCGAGCATCAGCAGGATGCGCGCTTTTTTCGGCGCAAGATTGTCGGCGACGACGAGGCCGTGCTGGGTGAACATGCGCCGGGCCATGACGCGGCCGTTATATGCCTGGCTCGCAATCACGACCACAACGCCGCGCTTTTGCACCGCCTCGAGCGCATCGACAAACGCCTGCGGCGCGCTGCCGCTTCCCGACCCCGCGCCGACGAGGCCGGCGCATCCGGCGCGGGCAAAAGCCTCGATCGCGACGCCGTCGGCGCCCGAGTACGCCGAAGCGATATCAACGCGCGGCAGCGCGGCGAGCTTCTCTGCATCGAATTCGGTTGCGGTCGTATGCGCGCGCAGCGGGGCGCGGTAAAAGACGACGCTGCCGTCGGAATCGGCATAACCCAGGAACCCGAGCTCGTTCGATTGGAAAGTCTCGATGCGCGAGGTGCTGGTCTTGACGGCATCGCGCGCGGCCAGAATGTGGTTGTTGAGCACCACCAGTACTCCTTTGCCGGCCGAGTCGGGATGCGCGGCGACGCGCACCGCGTCGAACAAATTGATATCGGCGTCGGTACTAAGCGCGGTCGGCGGCCTCATCGCGCCCGTCACGACAACGGGCTTCGAGCTTTTCACCGTCAGGTTAAGAAAGTAGGCGGTCTCCTCGAGCGTCGAAGTGCCATGCGTAACGACGACACCGCCGGCGGCCGGGTCTTCGCTGAAAATGCGGTTGATGCGGCGCGCGAGCTCGAGCCATTTTCCGGGCGACACTCCGCCGCCATAAACGTTCATGAATTGCTCGGCGCGGATTTCGGCGCAATGTTCGATTTCAGGAACGCGCGCGAGCATTTCGTCTATCGTGAAGTGCTTGTCGGCGTAGTTATAGTCGATCAGATCCATGCGCGAGTCGCCCATGCAGGAAATGCTGCCGCCGGTTCCAATCACATAGATCCTCGGCCGCGCCGGGTTTTTGCTCGTGCTTAACTGCTCGCTCGTGGACATGAGTTGAGTTCTTCTCCAGGTTTCCCAATCATTATCGGTTTCGGATATTTGCGCGGCAGCAAGTAAATCACAATGGACGGTCGAAGCCAAGACCAATGCAAGTGCGCCCACGCTGCATCTTGTAAACTATCGCGGATTGTCGTATAGCGGCTGGACGATATCCCGGTAAAGTCAACGCCAGCGCCGATTGATCTCCGTCAACGACAGGAAGGAGAGCCATGAGAAACGCTGACGCACGGACCCGCGCCGCGGCAGGTGACGCGTCAGTTTTCAACGCCGGCCGCCATCACCACGCATTTTTGCTGATGCCTCGCTTTATCGCACCGATGGTCGTGGCCGCTACGATGGTTGTGGGCGCAGACGTGGCGTCAGGCCAGAATTATCCCGTCAAGCCGATACGCGTGCTCACGGCCGAGCCCGGCGGCGGCCTCGATGTCGCGGCGCGCATCATCGCGCAAGGACTTACAGGCAGCGTCGGCAAGCAGGTGATCGTCGAGAATCACGGCGCCGGCGCGTTCGCGGCAGAGATTGTCGCCAAAGCGCCGCCCGACGGTTATAGCCTGCTGCTGTATGGCAGCAACGTCTGGATTGCGCCGTTTTTGCGCGACGATGTGCCGTGGGATCCGGTGAAGGATTTTTCGCCGATCACGCTCGCGGTGAGGTCGCCCAACCTGGTTGTGGTGCATCCTTCATTGCCGGTAAAGTCAGTCAAAGAGTTGATCGCTTTGGCCAGGGCGCGTCCGGGCGAGCTTAACTATGCATCAGGCTCAACTGGCTCTTCACCTCATCTTGCCGCGGAATTATTCAAAGCCATGGCGCACGTGAACATCGTGCGCGTTCCCTACCGCGGCAATGCGTTCGCCTATGCGGACCTGGTCCGCGGCCAGGTGCAACTGGTATTCCCGACCGCGGGTAGCGTGGCGCCATATCTCAAGTCGGGCAGGCTGCGCGCGCTCGCGGTCACGACCGCGCAGCGGTCCGAGCTCTTGCCCGGATTACCGACGGTGGCGGAGTCGGGGCTGCCGGGATACGAAGCGGCTTCGATCATCGGAATGTTCGCGCCGGCCGCCACGCCCGCGGCGATTATCGGTCGTCTGAACGACGAGGTCGTGCGCGTGCTTAAGAAACCGGAGGTGAAAGACCGGTTCTTTAACATGGGAGTCGAGGCGGTTGGCAGCTCGCCGGAGGAATTCGCAACCACGGTGAAATCCGAGATGGCAAGGCTCGGCAAGATGCTCAGGGATGCAGGCATCCGCGATGAATAGTGTCGATTGACATCGCCCCTGATTCACTTAAACTCAAATTCATTCAAAAAATTCAGGTATTGACCATGGCCGGCTTGCACGCGTTGCAAAAAATTCTGGCGCAACATTCCAATCCCCTGCGCGCGTCCGTAACGCCGGGTGAGTATCTGGAAATTGTGCCCGACGTGTTCGCGTTTGGAGTTTCCTATAACGCGGAAGAGGTCGACACATTCGAAGCCGACCTTGCGGAATTCGGTGTCAAGCAATTTCCATTGAAAGACCGGATGTTCGTGTTTCAGGATCACGGATCGCCTGCTCCGTCGCCTGCGTTCGCAGCGGGGCAGAAGCGCTGGCGTGACGTATTCCGGTCGCGCGGGATTCCCGTGACCGATCCGGGTGCCGGCATCTCACACCTGATCATGACTGAGCAGGGTGTCGTCGTTCCTGGAAGCGTTGTCGCGCTGCGCGATTCGCATACGCCGACCATGGGAGCCGTCGGCGCGTTTGCGGCATCGATCGCGGGCGGCGTCAATTCGTTATTCACGCTCGGCTGTTACTGGATAGATGTGCCGCCGGTGAGTCTTCTGAAAATCGAAGGCAAGCTAAAGAAAGGTGTATTCGGCCGCGACGTGGCGCTGTATATCAACGGCCGTCTCGGGCAGCGCGGAGCTTTGGGCAGCGCCGTCGAATTCGCGGGATCGTACGTGCGCGGCCTGAGCATGGACATGCGCTTCACGCTCTGCAACACGGGTACCGAGATCGGCGCAATGGCCTCGTATGTGCAGCCCGATCAGATAACGCTCGACTGGGTCGGGCCGCGCGCGACGAAACCGTTCACGGTGTTCGAGACCGATGCGGATTACGCCTATGACGAGGTCCATGAATTTGACGTATCGACGCTCGAGCCGCAGGTCGCTGCGCCGCACGCGCCCGACAACGTCAAGCCGCTTTCGGAAGTCGAGGGGCGCCACATCGATCAGGCTTTTCTCGGCTCGTGCGCGAGCGGCCGCCTCGAAGATATCGCGGCCGCCGCGGCGATATTGAAAGGCAGGCAGGTGCATCCTGACGTCTGTTTCATCGTCACTCCGGGATCGAGGGAGGTGTTGAACGCGGCGGTCAAGCTGGGCTATATCGAAATCCTGAATGACGCGCATGCCGTAGTCACCAACGCGAACTGCGGCGCGTGCCCGGGTTCGCACGGCGGCGTGCTGGCGCCGGGCGAGGTCGCGATCGCCTGCAATACACGCAACTTCGAAGGCCGAATGGGCCCCGGCGCGCAAATCTACCTCGCTTCTCCAGCGACAGTCGCTGCGTCGGCGGTCGAAGGCCGTATCGCAAATCCGCTGAAATACCTGTAACGCAGATCCGGGAAAGCGCATGAAAGTCACGGGAGTGGTCTGGAGATTTCCTCAAGACGATATCAACACGGACCAGATCCGCAGAAAGAACTACGCGCATCTGCCGGCTAAAGAGCAGGCCAGGCATTGCATGGAGGGGCTGGCCCCCGAGTTCGCCGCCAGCATGAGCCCGGGAGACATCATCGTGGCCGGCAGAAATTTTGGTTGCGGCTCGTCGACTCCGGTGTATACCGCGCTGATGGCGCTCGGCGTTGCAGCCGTCGTTGCCGAATCATTCGGCCGAATATTTTTCCGCAGCTGCATCAGCGCAGGCCTGCTCGTGAATGCATGCCCGGGAATACTCGGATTTGTCAGCACGGGGGACCGCATTGAATTCGATGCGGCAACGGGGAAAATCAGGAATCTGACCACCGGCCACACGCTTGAGAGCGTTCCGCTTCCCAGTTTTTTGCGCGAAATGGTCGAGCTCGGCGGAGAGAAGCCTTATATCAAAGCCAGGCTCGCTGCTGCTGCCGGCAAATCATGATTGATTGCCTTGAACGTGATGGGGAAACCCATGAGAGACGGATTGTGTTTCGCTTCATCGGGTGCGGATAATCGATTAATAGTCAGGATCATTTGTTTTTGTGTGTTGCTCGTCTCGATGCAATCGGCGGCGCAAGATGCTCCCAAGCT
>DASYSI010000263.1:0-3489 GCA_036003485.1 Burkholderiales bacterium
TTTCAGCTCGAGAGCCGCGAGCGCCTTGCCCTGCTCGATTAACTTCTGCGCCGCCAGATAGCATACGCTGCCGGCACCGACCATGGTGCGCGAGCCGCCGGTGTGATTGCCTTGCAGTTGCTTGTCACGTGCGCACTGCACGACTTTGACCCGCGCATGCGGCACGCCAAGTGCGTCCGCCACGATCATCGCGAGCGTCGTTTCGTGGCCGTGTCCCTGCGACTTCGAGACGGTATGCACGGTGATGCCGCCGCTCGCGTCGAGCTCGAGCTCGATTTCGTCTTTCGGCGCGTTGCCGGCGCCGGTGTTCTCGATCACCGTCGAAATGCCGATGCCGCGCAGCTTACCGGCCGCAGCCGACTGCGCGCGGCGCGCCGCAAATCCGTGCCAGTCGGCGAGTTTCAGCGCCTGCTCCAGCAGGCCCGGCAGATCCGCGATCTCGTACACCGAGCCAGTCGGCGTTTTATAGGGAAATGCTTCGGGCGGTATGAAGTTGCGCCGCCGCAGCTCGGGCGCATCGATGCCGAGCTCGGCCGCCGCCTGATTCACCAGACGCTCGACCACATACGCGATATCCGGGCGCCCGGCGCCGCGGTACGCCGCAACCGGCGTGGTATTGGTAAGCGCGGCGCGAAACGTCGCATACAGCGCGGGAATGCGATACACGCCGGTCATGCAAGTCGTTGTGTTGCGGATATGGCCCATGGGAGCCGGGGACAGATAGGCGCCCATGTCGTTCACCCAGTCAAGCCGCATCGCCAGAAATTTCCCCTCGCGGTCGAGCGCAAGCTCGCCATTGATAATGTTGGCGCGGCCATGCGTATCGCTTAGAAAGCCTTCCACCCGCGATGAAACCCATTTGACCGGCGCGCCCGTTGCCTGGGCGGCGATCATCAGCGCGCAGTACTCGGGATAGGCTACCGTGCGCTGGCCGAAACCGCCGCCGACATCGCGCGTTTCAAACTTCAGTTTGTCTTCGGCGACGTGGGTCCATGACGAAAGCTGCTTGCGCAAAGTCGTCACACCCTGCATGCACACGTTGAACGTGTACTCGCCGCTCTTCGCGTCGTAGGCGACGAGGCAGGCGCGCGGCTCCATCGGACTGGGCGCGACACGGCTAACCTCGAGCTTGAGCCGCGTCACATGCGCCGCTCCGGCAAACGCTTTAGCCACGGACTGCTCGCTGCCGGCCTCGGCTTCGAACGCCAGATTGCCCGGCACATCGTCGTGCAGCTGCGGCGCGCCCGTTTGAAGCGCATCTTCGGGCTGCACCACGCACGGCAAATCGGCGTATTCGACTTCAACCAATTCGGCGGCATCTGCGGCCGCGGCCGCGCTGTCTGCAACGACCAGCGCAAGCGCCTCGCCGACGAAGCGCACCTTGCCGTGCGCGAGCACCGGCCGTTGCGGCGCGCGCGCCTGCATGCCGTTGCGACCGGGAAAGGTCAGCGCGTGCGGGGCCTTGGTATATCCGGCGCGCAACGCATCGGCACCGGTCAACACATGCTTGACGCCGGAATGCGCGAGCGCGCGCGCAACCTTCACAGTGACGAGCTGCGCGTGCGCCCGGTCGGCGCGCACGAAATAACCATAGAGCTGCCCCGGCGCGTTCCAGTCGGCTGCGTACTTACCCGTACCGGTGATAAGCCGGAAATCCTCGACCCGGTTGCCGAGATGATGATGCGAAACGTGCGTGTCCATGATGCGCGCATCCTTCGAGGCTGAAAGCCGTAAATGTAACGCAAAGATGCGGCGGGAACCACCACAGCGCAAAGAACTGACGCAAACGCGTTCATTTTTCTGCCCGTCTCTGGACGCGGGTTGATGCTACTTCAGCGCAATATGCTCTGCCGCAAGCGCGTCGTTGATCGCAATCGAAAGGTCGCTGCGAATATTCACCCAGTCCTCGATGCGCTCAGTGAAGGCGCGAAGCTCGAAGCCCAGCCAATCTGGCCCCATGCGCATAAGCAGCGTCTGCGGCGGCGGCGATTTCTCCACCCGCGGGTGCGCGACGGCGGCGGCGTTCATCAGCTCGATCACGCGCTTGGGATCGGCGCCGTGTGCGACTGCGACATCGAGCTCTATGCCGCGCCGGCGGCTCGAAAATGTCCAGTTGATCAGGCGTTCGGAAATCAGCTTGCCGTTAGGCACGATAATTTCCGAGCCGTTGTTGGCGCGCACCACACTCGCGCGTATGCCGATGCGGTCGACGGTGCCCGCGATATCATCCATCTGGATTACGTCGCCGACCTGAACCGGGCGCTCGAAGAGCAGAATCAGGCCCGACACGAAATTGTTGAAAATATTTTGCAGCCCGAAGCCCACGCCCACCGTGAACGCACCGGCGAGTATCGTGAATTTGGTCATGTCAAACCCAAGCGCCGCGACGCCCAACAGGAATCCGGACAACAGTATCGTGTAATGAAGCGTGCGCGAGATCGCATACGGCAGACCGCGGCCCAGTTTCGCGCGCGGGTAAACGTCCTCGTCGAGCATGAACTGCACGAAACCGGAGACCAGAAAAGATGCCCAGACAGTCAAGCCGAAGGCAACGACATCACCGAGAGAGATGCCGATCGATCCCAGCGTGAACTCGGAAGTGAATGCTGTTTTGCCGGCTTCAATGACACGCTCGCGTATCGCCAGCCGGTCGAGCAGAAATAGGCCCCATAGCACGAGCGCGCCTGCGCGTACGACGAGCTGAACCCGTCTCAGCACCAGGTCGCCGTGCCGCTGCACCATCCGCAAGAGCATGAGCGGCCTCACCGACAACGCGAATGCGATGAGCCCTTCGACGATGATAGACAGTGCGAACAAGATCAACCCGTAGTAGGCGCTGCTCATGACCGCATTGCCAAGCAGATTGGACAGCGTCACGTAACCGAGCGCATTGGCGATGCCGGTAGCGATGCAAAAAGCGAGTGCAGCCCACGCCGCGATCCGGATTATTCTTTCTCTGAGCACAGAATAGCTGCGCCCAAGCGTGGACTCCACAGGCGCCGCCGGCGCGCGCAGCGATCGCAGGAACCAGATCAGAAACAATACGCCGCAGATCATTTCTGCGACGAAGAGCAGCCGCGGCACTGCTTCGAGCGAAGCAACCACGGCTCGCACCTGGTCGATCAGATAAAGGACGATGATCGCGTATAACGCCGGCTTAAGCTCGCGCTCGACCAGTCGCCGCAGTATCAGTACTGTCGGGACGAGCGCGACCACACCGACCGCCGCCCACCACAGGCGCGGTGCCTCGGGATAAATCCAGCGACTGGCGTACGCCGCAATGAGGAGCGCGGTTGCGGTCGGCATCGCGAAAATAAGCGCGGCGCGCCGCATATCCGGACCGCCTTGAGCGCTTTCGTGGAGCTGCCGGCGCAGCCACCGCAGCACGACGGCGAGCAGCGCGAACAGTGCGAATTGCAGTACAAAGTGTCCAGTTGCGCGAGCACCATAGATCTCGAGCGTGTCAACCTGCGACTGCAGCGACTGCTT
>DASYSI010000264.1:0-2822 GCA_036003485.1 Burkholderiales bacterium
AAACAGCTTGAAAGGCAACGCCAGCGCGTAATAGAAAAGGCCCACATTCACCGCGGTCATGAAGACCGCGTTGACGAGCTGTTCCTTCCACTTGAAATCATGGCCGCCGAGCGAGCTGATGTACATCAACGCGAAAGACGCAATGACCATCCCGCCCGTCTCGAGCAGCAGGCCGAAAATGACCACCGCCGCGAGCAGGAGCGTCAACGGCCTCCAGTTGGTCTTGCGCGGTTCCTCGCCGCCATGCTCGAAAAACGAGCGCGCGAATATGATCAGGCCCAGCGCGGCCAGCAGCCAGCCCAGAACCGTCGGGAAATAAGCGGGGCCCATCCGGACCGCCGAACCCATCGGGTAATTGCGCGCCCACAGCGCAAAAAACGCACCCATGATGATGTAGAGTATGCCCGCGTTGAAATCCTTCTTGTCGCGGTTGTGAAACGCCATAGGATTACCTCCGATCTGATGAAAACTATTCTTATTGCCGTGCTTTAAAACACTGGGCAGGCTGCATGGTCCGCGAATGATATCTGGTTTATTGGCGGCATGCCATACCCGCCAGGGCGGCGGATATGGCACTATTGCAGTGCATCAGGCGGCGAGCATTTCGGTTTCCATTTCAGGCTTGTAACGGCCAAAACATGCCGCACTATTCAGTTTCGAACGGTGATTCAGCGCTTTTTGCGCAGCGGCCACATTGGCCGGCTGGCCTTTCCAGGCTTTCAGCACCGGCGCCTGCAATGCCCTGCCATAAGAGAACGACAATGGCCACGGCAGCTTGACCCCTGACGCGTTCATCGCGTTTAGATGCGCGGTGGCGAGTTCCTCACTCTGGCCGCCCGACAAGAACACAATCCCGGGCACCGCTGCCGGCACGGCGTGTAAAAGACAGCGCACGGTCGCTTCGGCTACCTTGTCTACGCTTGCCTGCTGCGGACAATCGGCGCCGGCGATGACCATGCTTGCTTTCAGTACCAGGTGTTCGCTGCGTACGCGCTGCCGATAAAGCTCGCGGAACAGCGCGATGAGCGTGTTTTCAGTCACGGCATAGCAGCGCTCGAGCGTATGGTTGCCGTCCATCAGTACTTCGGGCTCTACGATCGGCACGATGCCGGCTTCCTGGCACAGCGCGGCGTAGCGCGCCAGCGCGTGGGCATTGGCCTCGATGCAGTATGCAGTCGGTATGTCCTTGCCGATCGTGATCACCGCGCGCCATTTAGCGAAGGTCGCGCCAAGTTTTTTATACTCGGCGAGACGCTCGCGCAGGCCGTCGAGCCCTTCGGTGACTTTTTCTTCGATGCTGCCGGCGAGATCCTTGGCGCCGGTATCGACTTTGATTCCGGCGTGGATGCCGCTTCTTTTTAGTACTGCGGCAAACGGGGTGCCGTCCTGAGTCGCCTGCTTGATGGTCTCATCGTAGAGAATCATGCCGCTGATGAACTGGGAGAGCCCGTGCGTCGTGATCAGCAGATCGCGATAGGCGCGCCGCGTTTCAGTGGTCGATGCGATTCCGATTTGATCGAAGCGCTTCTTGATCGTGCCGCCCGATTCGTCGATCGCCAATATGCCCTTGCCCGGCGCGACCAGCGCCGCTGCAGTTGCTGCGAGTTCGCGTTCAAACATAGTCTGTCTCCTGCTGAATATCGTAAATTTGCGTCATCAGCCATCGATTGAGGCCGCCCGAAACGAGTTTATTCTACCTCTATGCAATCGCGCCTGACTACGCCGCGACCTAGCCTGCCAGCTTAGGTGGTACGGTGTTCTCCTACTTTGACGATTTTCATCGTGTTCGTGCCGCCCGCCTTGCCGAACGGCTCACCGATGGTCAGTATGATGTAGTCGCCGTGGTTTACCGCCCCGCGCTTCAATAATTCGTCCTCCGCCATGTTCAGCCCGCGCTCCGAGTCGCGCGTGCCCTTGAAATTGATCGGATAAACGCCGCGGAACAACGTCACGCGGCGGCGCGTCTCGACCACTGAGGACAGCGCATAAATCGGCACAGTCGAATTCATGCGCGACATCAGCAATACGGTCTTGCCGCTTTGGGTCAGCGCTGCGACCGCCTTGATATTGAGGCTGTGCGCGGTGAAAATCGTGGCGCGCGCGATCGCCTCCTCGACGCCTCCGGCTGCGGGACCCTCGCGCCTCAGTTCTGAAATAAATGCATCCTCTTTCTCAGCCTCGACGCAAACGCGCGCCATCGCGGCAACCGTTTCGACCGGATATTTGCCGGTGGCGGTTTCGGCTGAAAGCATTACCGCGTCGGTGCCGTCGAGTACCGCATTGGCGACGTCAGACACTTCAGCGCGTGTCGGAATCGGGCTGTTGATCATCGATTCCATCATTTGCGTCGCCGTAATCACGATCTTGTTACGCTCGCGCGCCATGCGGATCATGCGTTTTTGCAACGCCGGAACCACTGCATCGCCGACTTCGACGGCCAAATCGCCGCGCGCAACCATTACGGAGTCTGATGCATCGAGTATCTCACCCAGAGCGGGGATCGCCTCGGCGCGCTCGATCTTGGCGCAAATGAAGCTGCGGCCGCCGGCTTTCAGCATCAGGTCGCGCGCCCACTCGATGTCGGCGCCCGAGCGCGGAAACGATACTGCCAGGTAATCCGCCTTGAGGCGCGCCGCGGTCTTGATATCCTGCATGTCTTTGTCGGTCAGCGCCGGTGCGGTCAGGCCGCCGCCTTTGCGATTGATGCCTTTGTTGTTCGACAGCACGCCGCCTTGTTCGACCACGCAGTCGATGCGAGGACCCTTGACCCGTACCACCCCCAGCACAATGCGGCCGTCATCGAGCAGCAGCGTGTCGCCCGG
>DASYSI010000265.1:0-12772 GCA_036003485.1 Burkholderiales bacterium
GATGATCGGCGTCGAGAGCATCGATCCGAATACGCCGCCGTTGGAAATCGAGAACGTTCCGCCGGTCAGCTCCTCGATGGTGAGCTTGCCGTCCTGCGCGCGCCGTCCGAAATCGGCGATTTGCTTTTCGATCTCTGCAAACGACAGTTGATCGGCGTCGCGGATGATCGGAACCACCAGCCCGCGCGGGCTGCCAACGGCGATGCCGATGTCATAATAGCCGTGATAGATGATGTCGTTCCCGTCGATCGAAGCATTCACGAGCGGGTAGCGCTTGAGCGCTGTCACCGCCGCCTTCACGAAAAACGACATGAAGCCGAGCTTGACTCCGTGCGTTTTCTCGAAGCTCTCCTTGTAGCGGTTCCTGAGCTCGATCACGGGCTGCATGTTGGCTTCGTTGAACGTAGTGAGGATCGCCGCCGTCGCCTGCGATTGCACCAGTCGCTCGGCGATGCGCGCGCGCAGCCGCGACATCGGCACGCGCTGCTCGGGACGCTCGCCGAGCACACCCAGATCGACCGCGGGAGCTTCCGCGCGCGCTGGCGCGGGTGCCGGTGCCGGTGCCGCCGGGCCTTGGGCCGCCCGCTCGCCCGCGCCCGCATGCACGGCGTCGAGCACGTCTGACTTGGTGACGCGTCCGCCGCGGCCGCTGCCGCTGACTGCGGCGGGGTCGATTTTGTACTCGGCGGCGATCTTCTGCGCGGCTGGCATTACCGCCGGCGCCACGGCCGGTTTCACGACCTTGGCCGGCTGCAGCTCAACGGCCGGCGCGGCCGCATTCGGGGAGGCCGCGCGCGGCTTCGCGTCGGTATCGAGTGTCGCGATGAGTTCTTTGCTGACGACCGTGCTGCCGTCGCCTTTGACGATCTTTACCAGCACGCCGGAATCGGGCGCCGGGGTCTCGAGCACGACCTTGTCAGTTTCAATATCGACCAAGTTTTCGTCGCGATTGACGAAATCGCCGGCCTTCTTGTGCCACGACGAAAGCGTCGCCTCGGCAACCGATTCCGACAGCTGCGGCACCCTGACTTCAACTAACATGCTTGCTCCAGTTTCAACGTCGGCGTCACTTGACGTCGTCAGCGCGTGAAGCGGCTCCCGCGGTCAGCGCAAGATCGACGAGCTCCTTCTGTTGTCGCTCATGCAGCGCCTTGTAGCCCGCGGCCGGCGTGGCCGACGAGTCGCGCCCGGCATAGGTCAGCTTCTGGTGCGGCAACAAATGCCGTAACAAGTAATGCTGGGTGCAATACCAGGCGCCCTGATTGCGCGGCTCTTCCTGACACCACACGATCTCAGTTGCGCTTTTGTATTTCTCGATCTGCGCTTTGAAATCATCGTGCGGGAACGGATATAGCTGCGCGATTCGCACCAGCGGAATATCCTGGATGCCGCGCTCGCGACGGCCCGCGCGCAGATCGTAAAATACTTTACCGCTGCAGAATACGACGCGCTTCACGTTCTTCGCATCGATGGCTTCATCCCATTCTTCATTCACGGGATTGAACTTGTCGTTGGCGAACTCTTCGAGCGGCGATACGGATTCCTTGTGGCGCAGCAGGCTCTTGGGCGAAATAATGATCAAAGGCTTGCGGTACGGCCGTACCATCTGCCGCCGCAGCAGATAGTACATCTGCACGGGTGTTGCTGGAATGCAGACCTGCATGTTGTAGTCGGCGCATTGCTGCAGAAAGCGCTCGATACGCGCCGACGAATGTTCGGGGCCGGCGCCTTCGTATCCGTGCGGCAGCATCAGCGTCAGACCGCACATGCGGCCCCATTTGACTTCGCCCGAAGCGATAAACTGGTCGATTACGACCTGGGCGCCATTGGCGAAATCGCCGTACTGCGCCTCCCATACGACGAGTTCCTTGGGTCCGGAAGTCGCATAGCCGTACTCGAAGCCCATGACGGCTTCTTCCGAGAGCACTGAATCGATGATCACGAAGTCGCCTTGCGTCGGACTCACGTGCTGCAGCGGAACGTAAGTGCCCTGATCCCACTTCTCGCGGTTCTGGTCGTGCAATACCGCGTGGCGGTGAAAAAACGTTCCGCGTGCGACATCCTGTCCCGAGATACGCACCGAGAACCCTTCGCTCAGGAGCGTGGCATAGGCGAGATTTTCCGCCATGCCCCAGTCAAGCGGCAGCTTGCCTTCCGCCATCAGCCGGCGCTCGGCCATGATCTTCTCGACGCGCGGGTGGAGCTTGAAATTCGGCGGCGCTGCGGCAATCTTGCGGCCGAGCTCTTTCAGCTGTTCGAGCGGCAGCCGCGTATCATCGTTCTCATTCCAGCGGGTGCCGATGTATGGCTTCCAATTGACTTCGAACGGCGGCTTGTAATTCGACAATATCGTCTTGTTGGTGTGATAGCCGCCGTCGAGCGCAACGCGGAAGGTTTTGATCATCTCGTCGGCATCCGCGTCGGCGATCACTTTTTCGCCGGCGAGGCGCTCGGCGTAGATCTTGCGCGTGGTCTGGTGCTGATGAATGCGCTTATACATCAGCGGCTGCGTGACCATCGGCTCGTCCTGCTCGTTATGGCCGAGGCGGCGATAACAGACGAGGTCCACCACCACGTCCCGTCCAAACTGCGTGCGATAGTCGAGCGCAATCTCGGTCACGAGGCATACCGCTTCCGGGTCATCGCCGTTGACGTGGAATATCGGCACTTCGAGCATCTTCGCGACATCGCTGCAGTACAGCGTCGAGCGCGCATCACGCAGGTCCGACGTGGTAAAGCCGATCTGATTGTTGATGATGATGTGGACCGTGCCGCCCGTGCCGAAGCCGCGCGTTTGCGCGAGATTCAGCGTTTCCATCACGACACCCTGCCCCGAGAATGACGCGTCACCATGGATCAGCACCGGCAGCACCTGCTTGCCGCTCTTGTCACCGCGCCGGTGCTGGCGCGCGCGCACCGAGCCCTCGACCACCGGATTCACGATCTCGAGGTGCGACGGATTGAATGCGAGCGACAAATGCAAAGGCCCGCCCGGAGTCATCACGTTCGAGGAAAATCCATCGTGATATTTAACGTCGCCGGCCATGATCGACTCGTCGTATTTGCCTTCGAATTCCGAAAACAAATCCTTCGGCATCTTGCCGAGCGTATTGACAAGCACGTTAAGACGCCCGCGATGCGCCATGCCGATGACGAGCTCCTGCACGCCGGCGGCGCCTGCGCGCTGCAGCAGGGTATCGAGCATCGGGATCAGACTGTCTCCGCCCTCGAGAGAAAAACGCGTCTGGCCTACGTATCGGGTATGCAGGTAGCGTTCGAGCGTTTCCGCCGCAGTTAGCCGCTCGAGAATGTGCTTTTTGTATTCGATATCGTAGCGGGCCGTCGAGCGTATGGGTTCGAGACGCTCCTGAATCCAGCGCTTTTGCGGCACATCCATGAGGTACATGTATTCGGTGCCGATCGTACGGCAATAGGTCTCCCGCAGCATCTGCAGGATGTCCTTCAGCTTCATTTCGCGCGGCCCGACCAGCGAGCCCGTGCCGAACACGGTTTCCATGTCGGCATCGGTCAACCCATAAAATTCCGGATCGAGCTCCGCGATGTAGGGTTTTTCCTGGCGTTTGAGCGGATCGACATCAGCCTGGCGCGCACCCTGGAAACGGTAGGCTCCGATCAGCTGCAGGACCGCGTATTGCTTTTCGCTGAGCTGGGGACGCTCAGCCGTCGCGCCCGCGGCGCCCGGCGCACGGCGTTGCTTCGCGAGCTGCGCGAAACGTTCCTGGATCGGCGCGTGAGAAACGTCGGGCGCGCCGTCGTCGAGCTGCTGTAGCTGATCGAAATAAGCGCGCCAGCGTGGCTCGACCGCACTCGGATCATCGAGGTAGCGGTCGTAGAGCGCCTCGATAAACGGCGCGTTGGCGCCGTACAGATACGAGGTACCGAGCAATTGCTTGAACATTATTCGCGCTTAATTTCGCCTGTTTTCTCTTATTTTCGTTTGTTCATCGGCACGAATTCGCGCTTGCCCTGGCCGGTGTAAAGCTGGCGCGGACGCGCGATCTTCGTTTCGGGGTCGCCGATCATTTCGGTCCATTGCGCGATCCAGCCGACCGTGCGCGCCACCGCGAAGATCGCGGTGAACATGCTGGTCGGGATGCCGAGCGCCTTGTAGACGATGCCCGAATAGAAATCGACGTTGGGATAGAGTTTGCGGGTGACAAAATATTCGTCCTCGAGCGCGATCTTTTCGAGCGCGAGCGCGAGCTTGAAAAGTTTATTGTCGCGCAGATCGAGCTCATCGAGCACTTCGTGGCAGGTCTTCTGGATCAGCTTGGCGCGCGGATCGTAGTTCTTGTAGACGCGGTGGCCAAAGCCGTAGAGCACCGTGTGATCGCCTTTGTCCTTGACGCGCTTGATGTAATCGCCGATATGCGTCTCGTCGCCGATCTCCTCGAGCATCTTCAGCACCGCCTCGTTCGCGCCGCCGTGCGCGGGACCCCACAGGCTGGCGATGCCGGAGGCGATGCACGCGAACGGGTTCGCGCCCGACGAGCCGGCGGTGCGCACCGTCGAGGTCGACGCGTTCTGCTCGTGATCGGCGTGCAGGATCAGGATGCGGTCGAGCGCGCGCGTGAGCACCGGGTTAGGCACGTAATCCTCGCACGGGTTGCCGAACATCATGCGCAGGAAATTTTCAACGTACGACAGCGAGTTCTTCGGATGCATGAACGGCATGCCGATGTTGTACTTGTAGCACATCGCGGTAATGGTAGGCAGCTTGGCGACCAGGCGGAATGCGGAAATCTCGCGATGGCGCGGATCGTTGATGTTCAGAGAATCGTGATAAAACGCCGACAGCGCGCCGACCACGCCGCACAATACCGCCATCGGGTGCGCGTCGCGGCGGAAGCCGGAATAAAAACGCGACAACTGCTCATGCACCATGGTGTGATGCGTCACGATCGACACGAACTCGTCTTTCTGACTTTTATTTGGAAGCTCGCCGTAAAGGATCAGATACGCGACCTCGAGAAAATCGCAGTGCTCGGCGAGCTGCTCAATCGGATAGCCGCGATACATCAGTACGCCGACGTCGCCGTCGATATAGGTGATTTTCGACTCGCAGCTCGCGGTCGACATGAAGCCGGGGTCGTACGTAAATTTTTGGGTCTTATTGTAGAGTGGCCGGATATCGATCACGTCAGGTCCGACGCTGCCGGCAAGGACCGGGAAATCAACCGAAGGGGTGCCGTCGCTGAAGGACAGCGTTGCGAGCTTTTCAGCCATAAATTTCTCCGCAGATTCTTGAATTTGGGGTCGGGGTGATTATACGTGATTCAGATGCGGCCCGATGTCCTGCCAAAGCAGAGTTTCAGGCCGCGCGCAGCAGCTGCACAACGTTGTGATAACGCGGCTCCGGGACCGCAGCTCGGCCCATCGCAAGATCGAGCAAATCGTTATCGGATAACACCAGCAACTCCTCGAAACGTTCGAGTTGCTCCGGATCAAGATCGGCAAGATGGCGCCGATTGAATTCCTGCAATATCAGATCCAATTCGAGCAGGCCGCGCCGGCACTGCCATTTGATTTTATCGAGCTTCGCCATGTTTGGTGCAATTTCGGTTCGCGCGCTCCTAAACCGTGCGCTTGACCAGCAAATCCTTGATCTTGCCGATGGCGCGCGTCGGATTCAGACCTTTCGGACACACGTCGACGCAGTTCATGATCGAATGGCAGCGAAACAGCCGGTATGGGTCTTCCAGGTTGTCGAGGCGCTCGTTAGCCGCCTCATCGCGCGTATCGGCGAGGAAGCGATAAGCCTGCAACAGTCCCGCGGGCCCCACGAACTTGTCGGGGTTCCACCAGAATGACGGGCACGCAGTCGAACAGCACGCGCACAGGATGCATTCGTATAGACCGTTCAGCTCTTCGCGATCTGCGGGCGATTGCAAGCGCTCTTTTTCCGGCGCCGGCGTGTCGTTCTGCAGATACGGCTTGATCGAATGATACTGTTTGAAAAATTGCGACATGTCGACGATCAGATCGCGGATGACCGGCAGTCCGGGCAGCGGACGTATCACCACCGGCTCTTTGAGGTCGCTCAGCTTGGTAATGCACGCAAGCCCGTTCTTGCCATTGATGTTCATCGCGTCGGAACCGCACACGCCCTCGCGGCACGAGCGCCGCAGCGACAGCGTGTCGTCGCTCGCCTTGATGCGTACCAGCGCGTCGAGCAGCATGCGGTCGGTCGGCTCGAGCGCGATGTCGTAATCCTGCATGCGCGGCTTGGCGTCGGCGTCCGGGTTATAGCGATAGATCGAAAAACGCATCAAATTCTCCTAGCCAGATCTCTGACTTCGCGTGGCGTGAGGCGTGAGACAAAATCCACGCTGACCGGCAACGCCTCACGCTTTACGCTTAACGCCTCGCGCATTTGCATCTCAATACACTCTCGCTTTAGGCTTAAACGATTCGACCGTCAGCGGCTTGAGTTTGACCGGCTTGTAGTCAAGGCGGTTGCCGTCCTTGAACCAGAACGTGTGTTTCAGCCAGTTCACGTCGTCGCGCTCGTGATAATCGCTGCGGTCATGCGCGCCGCGGCTTTCCTTGCGCGCTTCGGCCGATACCATCGTCGCGACCGCAGTCTCGACGAGGTTATCGAGCTCGAGCGCTTCAACGCGCGCCGTATTGAATACCTTGCTCTTGTCCTTGATGAAAGTGCGTTTCGCGCGCTCGGCGACGTCGAGTATCTTGCGGATTCCTTCAGCAAGGCTATCCGGGAAACGAAACACCCCGCAATGCAACTGCATGGTGCGGCGCAGTTCGGCGCCGACTTCGAATACGCTTTCGCCTGTTGCCGCACCGTCGAGGCGCGCCAATCGCGCCAACGCACGGTCGGCGGCATCCCGCGGCAGTTCTTTGAATGCTTTGTCGCCGGCGATATCCTTGATCACCTGCTCGCCCGCCGCTTTGCCGAACACGAGCAGGTCGAGCAGCGAATTGGTGCCGAGACGGTTGGCGCCGTGCACCGAAACGCACGAGCATTCGCCGGCGGCATAAAGACCGCGCACGATTTTCTCGTCAGCTCCGCGCGGGATGTAGACCTGGCCGTGGTAATTGGCGGGAATGCCTCCCATTTGATAGTGGCACGTCGGCACTACCGGTATGGGATCCTTGACCGGATCAACATTGGCGAACTTGATCGCGATTTCGCGAATTCCGGGCAAACGCTTGTCGATTACTTCAGCGCCGAGGTGATCGAGCTTGAGCAGGATGTAATCGCCGTCCTTGCCGGCGCCGCGACCTTCCTTGATTTCGGTCGCCATCGCGCGCGACACCACGTCGCGCGATGCGAGGTCTTTTACCGTTGGCGCGTAACGCTCCATGAAGCGCTCACCGTTCTTGTTGAGCAGGAAGCCACCTTCGCCGCGCACGCCCTCGGTAATCAGAATTCCCGCGCCGGCCACTCCGGTCGGATGGAACTGCCAGAATTCCATGTCTTCGAGCGGGATCCCGGCGCGCGCCGCCATCCCGAGCCCATCGCCTGTATTGATGAATGCGTTGGTGCTCGCCGCATAGATCCGGCCAGCGCCGCCGGTCGCGAGCAGCGTTGCTTTCGCCTGCAGCAGCGTGACTTCGCCGGTTTCCATTTCCATCGCGACCACGCCGAGCACGTCGCCGTCTTGGTCGCGCACCAGATCGAGCGCCATCCATTCGACGAAAAACTGCGTCCGGGCGCGGACGTTGCGCTGGTAGAGCGTGTGCAGCATCGCGTGTCCGGTGCGGTCGGCCGCCGCGCACGAACGCTTGACCGGTCCTTCACCGTAATTGCGCGTCTGACCTCCAAAAGGGCGCTGGTAAATCCTGCCGTCGGGGGTGCGGTCGAACGGCATGCCGAAATGCTCGAGCTCATAGACGACTTCGTTCGCCTTGCGGCACATGAATTCGATCGCGTCCTGGTCGCCGAGATAGTCCGATCCCTTAACAGTATCGAACATATGCCAGTGCCAGTTGTCCTCGCCGTCGTTGCCGAGCGATGCGGCGACCCCGCCTTGCGCCGCGACCGTATGCGAGCGCGTCGGGAACACTTTCGACAGGACTGCGACGCGAAGGTTGGCTTCCGCAAGATGCAGCGCGGCGCGCAAGCCAGACCCGCCGGCACCGACTACGACCGCATCAAACTGCCGCCTGGCGATTGCCATCTAGACGCTCCAAAGAATCTGCACCGACCAGCCGGCGCACACGAGCAGCCACACAATCGCCGACACATGCAGCACGAGGCGCAGACTATTGCTTTTGATGTAATCCATGAAGATGTTGCGCACGCCGATCCATGCGTGCAGGTAAAGACCCGCGAGAAACAGCAGGGTTGCGAGCTTCATCCACTGCGGCGCGAACAACATTCGCCAGCCCGAGAAATCGAGCTGCGGAGCGCGCACCATCAGTATCAGAAACAGCAGCGTATAAAGCGCCATCACGATCGCAGTGACGCGCTGCGCGAGCCAGCCGCCCAGGCCGTAATGCGCGCCGATAACTTCGCGGTTCACCATAACAGCGCTGCCACGACAACAGTCAACACAATGCTGATGCCGAGCACGAACACGCTGCTTGTGCGCGCCGCCGCAAGCTCGGTGCCGATATCCAGATCGAGCGCGAGGTGGCGCAGACCCGCGCACAAATGATGTAGATAGCCCCATACCAGCGCAATTGCCACGAGCTTCACGCCCCAGTGGGAAAACGCCGTCTGCAGCGTGGTAAACGATTCTGCGGACGTGAGGCTTTGCTGCAGCCCACACAGCAGCAATGGCAGAGCCAGAAACAGCAGCGCGCCGCTGACCCGGTGCATGATCGATATCAGCCCCGGCAACGGCAGCCGAATTTGAAAAAGATTAAGATATATGGGGCGCTTGGACATGAGGCGTGTGGGCGGGTTTTGTTGGTTTTCGCGCGACCGGCCTGTGGCAACTCGACACCTGGCCCTGACGCAAACCTTGATAAACGATTCGTTTGCGTGGATTTTACCAGCAAATGCTGCGTCGCAGAAGAAGCAGCGCATCCGACCGCGCGCGCACGGCACTCGCGCAAACTGATGCTTCAACGCGTCGCTGCGGTTTTGCGGCTCGCGTTATCGCTTTCGACTCGCGCAAATGGCGGCGGCATAGCGCGCGCTTTTTTGACACCCGCTGATCAGGTTCGATATCATCGCTGGGCCAGATCGTTCGTACGGCGCATCTGAAGAAACCGTGACGTTGCCCGCGCCTGCTTCCCATCTTGCTCGTAAACAATTGTTTTCTAATTCGTTCCCGGAGCATCCTGAAACATGAAACGTCCTGTTCGCGTTGCCGTGACCGGCGCCGCCGGCCAAATCGGCTACAGCCTGTTATTCCGCATTGCATCCGGCGCGATGCTCGGCGCGGATCAACCCGTTATCCTGCAGTTGCTCGAAATTCCCGACGAAAAGGCCCAAAAAGCGCTGCGCGGCGTGATGATGGAGCTCGATGATTGCGCGTTTCCGTTGCTCGAGGCGATGGTCGCGGCGAGCGAACCGGAGGTCGCGTTCAAAGATGCCGATTACGCGATCCTGGTCGGCGCACGTCCGCGCGGACCGGGCATGGAACGCAAAGATCTGCTCGAAGCAAACGGAAAAATTTTCGGACCCCAAGGCAAAGCGTTGAGCGCCGTCGCAAACCGCGACGTCAAAGTGCTGGTGGTCGGCAACCCGGCCAATACCAATTGCCTGATTGCGATGAAAAATGCGCCCGCCCTGAAACCCACTCAATTCACGTCAATGATGCGGCTTGACCACAATCGCGCGCTCTCACAGGTCGCCCAGAAGATCGGCCGACCGGTGGCGAGCGTAAAGAAAATGACGGTATGGGGCAATCACTCATCGACGCAGTATCCTGACTTGTTCAGCGCTGAAGCCGACGGCACGAAAGTATGGCCGTTGATCAACGACCAGGCGTGGCTCGAGAATACTTTCATTCCCGTCATCCAGAAGCGCGGCGCCGCGATCATCGACGCACGCGGCCTGTCCTCCGCCGCGAGCGCAGCCAGCGCTGCGATGGACCACATGCGCAACTGGGTCTACGGCACGGCCGAAGGCGACTGGGTCAGCATGGGGATTGCCGCCGACGGCAGCTACGGCATCGCCGAAGGCGTGATGTACGGCTATCCATGCACGTGCAAAGCCGGCAGCTACCAAATCGTAAAAGGTCTCGATGTGAGCGATTTCAGCCGTGCCCGCATGCAGGCGACCCTCAAGGAACTGCACGAAGAGCGCGATGGCGTGAAACACCTGCTCGGCTGATCACGCATGAGCCTTAACGAAACGCGCGCCGCGTTCAAGCCGAAAAAATCGGTTGCCCTTTCAGGTGTTACCGCCGGCAATACCGCGCTGTGCACGGTTGGGCGCAGCGGTAATGATCTGCATTACCGCGGATACGACATTCTAGAAATCGCAACTCAATGCGAGTTCGAGGAAATCGCCTATCTGCTGGTGCACGGCAAGCTGCCGGGCGCTCCCGAACTCGCCAACTACAAGCTCAAGCTCAAATCATTGCGCGGCGTACCCCACGCAGTCAAAAAAGCGCTCGAATGCTTGCCCTCTGCCGCGCACCCGATGGACGTGATGCGCACCGGCTGCTCGGTGCTCGGCACCGCGCTGCCAGAAAAAGATGACCACAACCTGCCCGGTGCGCGTGACATCGCCGACCGGTTGCTCGCGTCGTTCGGATCGATGCTGCTCTATTGGTATCACTACAGCCATAACGGGCGGCGCATCGAGGTCGAAACCGACGACGACTCGATCGGCGGGCATTTTCTGCATCTGCTGCACGGCAGGGAACCGAGCGCCGAGTGGGTGCGCGCCATGCATACTTCGCTCAACCTCTACGCCGAACACGAGTTCAACGCCTCGACGTTCGCGTGCCGTGTGGTCGCCGGCACCGGCGCAGACATATATTCGGCGATCACCGGCGGCATCGGCGCACTGCGCGGTCCCAAACACGGCGGCGCCAACGAGGTTTCATTCGAGGTGATGAACCGCTACGACAGCCCTGATGCGGCGGAAAATGACATCGTAACGCGCATTGCCAACAAGGAAGTCGTGATCGGTTTCGGGCATCCGGTCTACACCATCGCGGACCCGCGCAACAACGTGATCAAGGAAGTCGCGCGCACCTTGTCCAGGGAATCGAATGATATGGCGATGTTCGAGATTGCCGAGCGCATCGAGTCCGTGATGCTGCGCGAGAAACAAATGTTCGCGAATCTGGACTGGTTTTCCGCGGTATCCTATTTCAAGATGGGCGTCCCGACCGCGATGTTCACGCCGGTTTTCGTCATCTCACGCACTTCCGGCTGGTCCGCGCACGTGATCGAGCAGCGGATTGACGGCAAGATCATCCGCCCGACCGCGGAATATACCGGGCCCGAGCCGCGTCGCTTCACGCCGATCGGTGAACGCGACAAATTAACGAGGAAGAAATAACAGCTTCGCCGCCAAGGACGCAGAGGACTCAAAGGAAAAACAAAAAAAAATGTTTTTAGACGATTGATAAACCTTCGTGTCCTTGGCGTCCTTTGCGGCAAAGCTTTTCTCTAAACCCGAGACCCGCCATGTCCACTCCAGTTTCCAGTGTCCGTCCCGCGCCCGATAAGGTCATCGTCGATATCGCCGATTACGCGCTCAATTACGAAGTTAAGAGCGCAGAAGCCTACAACACTGCACGCCTGTGCCTGATGGACACGCTGGGCTGCGGCTTCGAAGCGCTCTCCTACCCCGCATGCACCAAGCTGATGGGCCCAATTGTCCCCGGCACGGTGGTGCCGAACGGCGCCAAGGTGCCCGGCACTTCGTTCCAGCTCGACCCGGTTATGGCAGCATTCAATATCGGCTGCATGATCCGCTGGCTCGACTTCAACGACACCTGGCTCGCCGCCGAATGGGGTCATCCATCCGACAATCTGGGCGGTATACTTGCGAGCGCCGACTACCTGTCGCGCATCTACGTCGCGGCGCGCAAAAAACCCCTCACGATGCGTGAAGTGCTGACCGGCATGATCAAGGCGCACGAAATTCAGGGTGTGATCTCGCTCGAGAACAGTTTCAACCGCGTCGGTCTCGACCACGTCGTTCTGGTCAAAATCGCAACCACCGCAATTGCGGCCCGAATGTTCGGCGGCACGCGCGATGAAATCGTCAACGCGATATCGAATGCCTGGATCGACGGCCAATCGCTGCGCACCTATCGCCACGCACCGAATGCGGGATCGCGCAAATCGTGGGCCGCGGGCGATGCCACCAGTCGCGGGGTGCGGCTGGCGATGATGTCGCTCAAAGGTGAAATGGGTTATCCGTCGGCGCTCACTGCGAAGACCTGGGGCTTCTACGACGTGCTGTTCAAGGGCAAAGCGTTCAAGTTCGGGCGTCCCTTCGGTTCCTACGTGATGGAGAACGTGCTGTTCAAAATCTCGTTTCCCGCCGAATTTCACGCGCAGACTGCGGTCGAATGCGCGGTCAGACTGCATCCCGAAGTCAGAGATCGCATCGACGAGATCGAAAAGATCGTGATCACGACCCATGAGTCTGCGCTGCGTATCATCGACAAGCGCGGACCGTTGAACAATCCCGCCGATCGCGATCATTGCATTCAGTACATGACCGCGATCGGGCTCATCAAGGGCAATCTCACCGCCGCCGATTACGAAGACGATGTGGCACGCGATCCGCGGGTCGATGCGCTGCGCTCAAAAATGGCGTGCATCGAGAATAAGCAATGGAGCCGCGATTATCTCAACCCGGCCAAAC
>DASYSI010000266.1:0-8998 GCA_036003485.1 Burkholderiales bacterium
GCCGGACACCGGTCATTCGCCGGCTCAATGCCCGGCGGAGGAAACTTTGTGTCCGGTCGTCGCCCATGAATGGATCAACGACGAATACAAACATCTCGTCGTCAAAGCCACGCCTAAAGCACTCGCCGCGCAGCCTGGGCAGTTTTTTCACCTGCTGTGTCCGTCGCCCGACGAGGGCGAGGTCTGGTTCCGCCGGCCGCAAAGCGTTTATCGCGTCGCGCGCTCGAGCGGACGTCTGGAATTCCTGTACAAGGTTGTTGGGCGCGGCACCAGAGGCCTCGCGACGCTTGCGCCGGGAGACCACCTCAGCATGGTCGGACCGCTGGGCGTCGGCTTCAGGCTGGAATCAGACTGGAAGAACATCGTAGTGCTCGGTCGCGGCGTCGGACTTGCCACCATGGCGCCGATATCGCAACTCGCGGGTGAGCGCGGCGTGCGCGTAACCGCCATTCTGAGCGCGCGCAGCGAAGAGCTCGCGATGGCTGCCGATCTGTTTGAAAGCGTCGGCACCGTGATCAAAGTGCTCGACTCCGACGGCACGAGCGCGGTCGAGAACGTCGAAGCAATTCTCAAACGATTGATTGCCGAGAAAAAGAGCGACGCATACTTCACGTGCGGCTCGAATCGTCTGATGCAACTGATGAAGCGGCTCGGCAGGGAGCATGGGATTCCCGGTCAGATGGCGATGGAACAAATCATGGCGTGCGGGCTCGGTCCGTGCTACATCTGCGTGCGCACGTTCGAAGTGAAAGGCAAGATGGAAATGCGCCGCGTATGCGTCGAAGGCCCTGTATTCGATCTGCAGGAGTGCCTCGGATGGTAGATCTTTCGGTCGAGATCGGAGGCTTAAAGCTCTCCAACCCGATCATGCCGGCGTCCGGCACGTTTTCGGCGGAGTTCTCGCAGGTCATCGATCTGAATCGCCTGGGCGCGCTCGTGACCAAGACCGTATCGCGCGGCTACCGGGCGGGCAATCCGCCTCCGCGCGTGTCCGAGATCGAAGCTGGAATGATCAACTCGATCGGGTTGCCTACCAAAGGGCTCAAATACTTTCTCGACGTGCAACTCGCCGAGTATAAACGGTTCAGGGCGCCGCTCGTCTGCAGCATTACTGCGGAGACCATCGAGGATTTCGCGCACATGGCGCGCGATGTGAGCGTGCCGGGTGTCGATGCGATCGAGATCAACATTTCATGTCCGACCCGCAATCCCGGAGGCGGCAATTTCGCGCTCAACGAAGAGCACACATACAAGGTGGTGAAGCAATGCCGCGAAGCGACCCAAAAACCGCTGTGGGCCAAGCTTTCGCCCAACGCCGGCGAAATTACCGCGGTCGCCGAGGCCGCCGAGAAAGCGGGTGCGGATGCATTGACCGTCTCCAATACGATATTGGGACTCAAGATCAATATCGATACCTTTCGTTCGTGTATCGGCAACGGCTATGGCGGTATTTCGGGCCCCGGCATCAAGCCGATTATCGTACGCATGGTGAACGAGTGCTCGAAGGCGGTGAAGATCCCTGTGATCGGCTGCGGCGGCATCATGAAAGTCGAGGACGTGATCGAATACATGCTGGCCGGCGCGACCGCGGTCGAAATCGGTTTTCTGAGTTTTCGCAATCCCACCGGAATGATCGCGATCATTGAAGGCCTCGAGAAATGGTGCGAGGCGAAAGGCTTCAAGCGCGTCGCCGCTCTGACCGGTGCGATGCTCGACCACCCGCCGCGCGACACGTATGAGGCAGGCATGATGGGGATCAGCTGATCCATTCGAGCAGCGCGTCGCTAAGAGAATATGGAGTTCGAGAACACATTGGAGGTGCCGCTGCCGCCCGCCGAAACATGGAAAGTGCTGCTCGACATCAAGCGCGTCGCCGGATGCATTCCTGGCGCGGAGCTGACCGAGGTCGTCGACGAGAAGACTTACAAGGGCAAGGTCGCGGTTCGTCTCGGCCCGGTCGCCCTTTCGCTCGCAGGCCAGGCAAAGTTCGAGCAGATCGATGCTTCCAATCACTACGCACGAGTCAAAGCGCATGGCACCGATCCGAAAGGCCGCGGCAGCGCCGATTCGATAATCGAATTCCGGCTCGAGCCCGCCGGCGCCGGCACCCGCGTTTTGATTCATAGCGACGTGAAGCTGTCGGGCGCGATCGCGCAATACGGTCGCGGCTCGGCAATGATTCAGAGCTTCGCTTCGCAGTTGCTCGGACAGTTTGGCACTGCATTGAAGTCAGAGCTTGCGATCTCCCAGTCATCTCCCGCGTCACACATCGAGACGCCTGCGGCGATAGCGGCCCCATCCAAACCGATTTCGGGCTTTACTTTGATTGTCAGGGCGCTGTGGGATTCGGTTGTGCGGTGGTTCAAGGGGCGGCCATCTCAGCCGTGAACCGCGCGCGGCTGCGCGTGAGTCGATGGGCGTGAGCATTATGGGATTTCTTAATTATCGTTTTGCGCGGCCGTTTTTTTTCCTGCTTGATCCGGAGACTGCTCACGCCGCAGCGATCTGGGCGCTCAAGCACGGCTATGTCGTTCCCGATGCGCGTCCGGACGATCCGATCCTTGCGACTCGCGTGTGGGACTTGAGCTTCGGCAACCCGATCGGTCTTGCGGCGGGTTTTGACAAGGATGCCGAAGTCATCGATGCGATGCTCGGGGTTGGTTTCGGTTTTGTCGAGGCGGGGACGGTGACTCCGCTCGCGCAGCCGGGCAATCCGAAGCCCCGCCTGTTCAGGCTCGAAGAAGACGAAGGCGTGATCAATCGGTTGGGCTTCAACAGCAAAGGCCTGGCTGCGTTTGTGGAGCAGCTCAAATCGCGGCAGCGCGCGGATCGCGCGACGGGCATCGTCGGCGCCAACGTTGGCAAGAACCGCGATGCAGCCGATGCAGCAGGCGATTACGAGACGGGCATTGCTGCGGTCTGCGGACTTGCCGATTACGTCGTCTGCAATATATCGTCGCCCAACACGCCGGGTCTGCGGGGTCTCCAGGCGCGCGCGCCGATTGAAGCACTCATTGCGCGCGTGCTCGAGGCGAGAGGCCGCAGCGCACCGAATGCGAGGAAGTTGCCGCCGCTGCTCGCTAAGGTCGGCCCGGATCTCGACGAACAACAGCTGCGCGACATCGCCGAAGTCGCACTGGCGAGCGGGATCGACGGACTGATCATCGGCAACACCACCGTCGACCGCCCGGCGGAATTGCGCAGCCGCTACGCAAATGAAGCGGGTGGATTGTCGGGTCCGCCGTTGATGGCGAAGACAACCGCGTGTCTCGCTGAGATGTATCGCCTGACGGGCGGCCGCCTTCCGCTCATCGGCTGCGGCGGCGTTGCCAGCGGCGCCGATGCCTACGCCAAGATTCGCGCCGGTGCTTCGCTGGTGCAGGTTTATTCTTCGCTGGTATTTCACGGTCCTGAGCTGATCGGCCGCGTCAAGCGCGACCTCGCGCAGCACCTGCGCGCCGATGGCTTCAAGAGCGTCATGGATGCGATCGGCGCCGATCACCGCTGAACGCAGATGCGCACCGCGCGGGTGGCGCGAAAGAGTTGACCGGCGATGTGGTACCCTCGATCGTTACCCCACGTGAACAGCGTGAACGCGATCATACCAAGCGCGGGTCGATGATTATGGATAAAGTCATTGCCTCTCTGTTTTTGATCGGTGCGGCGAGTGCTGACACGGCAGGGGCGGCCGAAGCGCAAAAGACAAATACAGCAATGCCGACGTATCCGTCGAAACCCATTCGCATTATTTCACCGCTTGCCTCGGGCGGAAGCGGCGACGCGCTTGCACGCAGCGTCGGCGAAACCCTCGCGGAAGCGCTCGGTCAACCGGTCGTGATCGACAACCGGCCCGGCGCCAATGGCATCATCGGCGTTGAGCTCGTCGTCAAAGCTGCCCCCGATGGCTACACGCTGCTCGTTGCGTCGGGCGGCAATATTGTGATCAATCCTGCGCTCTACGCCTCGAAGCTGCCGTTCAACGTCGAGCGCGATCTGATTCCGGTTACACAGATCGCGACGCAGAGCTTTATCGCGCACGTTTCGCCGGGATTTCCCGCGACGAGCATCAAGTCATTAATCGCGATTGCGAAATCCAAACCGGATCCCATCAATTTCGCGTCGGCCGGCGCGGGGTCGACAGCGCACCTGATGGCGGTCCTGTTTGAAAGCATGACGGGCGTCCGGATGACTCACGTTCCCTACAAAGGCGCTGCTCAGGGCCGCGTTGCGGTGATGGCGCGCGAGTGCGACCTGATGTTCGACGGTTTGCTCGCCGCGTTGCCGCTGATCAAGGCGGGAAAGCTGCGCGGCCTGGGTGTCACTGGAGCGAAACGCTCGAACGTCGCTCCCGATATTCCGACCATCTCCGAGTCCGGCGTCCCCGGCTACAGCGCCGATGCATGGTATGGAATGTTCGCGCCGCGAGGCACACCGGCGCCGATCATTACAGAACTCTTCACCGTCCTCAACCAGTCGCTGCGCGCGCCTGAGCGGCAGGAAAAATTGAATGCGCAAGGCGTCGATGCGGTCGCGAGTACACCCGCGATGTTCACGGCTTTCGTCAAAGCCGAGACCACGAAGTGGACGAAGGTCGTCCGCGAGTCGGGTGTGAAGCCCGATTGAGAGTACACGATGGCGCGAGATCATTGCAGATGAGTGCATCGCAAATGCAACCGGCCGCCAAAGGAAAATTCGTCGGCCGTTCAGTTACGCGCTTGGAAGACCTGCCGCTCGTCACGGGGCGCGGTCGCTATGCGGCAGGCATTTCGTTTGCGCACCAACTTCACATGCGCGTAGTGCGCTCGAGCCACGCGCACGGCAGAATCGTCGCAATCGATGCGAGTGCAGCGCTGAGCTCGCCGGGATGCGTGGCGGTGTGGACCGCGGCGGATGTCGCGCACATTCCGCCAATCGAGTTTCGCGCGACCCACATCCAGGGACTCGAGCCCTATCGCCAGCCCGTGCTCGCGCGCGGGCGCGTACGCTACGTGGGCGAGCCGGTTGCCGTGGTGTTCGCAGAAGACGCGTATCGGGCCGAGGACGCGGCGGAGCTCGTCACGGTTGAAATCGAGGAATTGCCCGTGATACTGGCGGCTGACGAACCGCCGGGGGAGTTCGAGCCGGGGCGCTCGACCGAGCCCACGGTGATCCGCAAGAAGTATGGAGATCTCGAAGCGGCGTTTCGCGCCGCGCATGCAGTCATTGAGCTCGATCTGTCGATCGGGCGGCATTCGGGGGTGCCGCTCGAGACGCGCGGAGCGATTGCGCGCTATGACGCGACGCGCGACGTGCTCGAGCTGCACGGGGCGACCAAGCGCCCGCATCCGAACCGCGATCTGCTGGCGCGCATGCTCGGGCGCAGCCCCTCTTCGGTGCACCTGTATGAGTGCCACATCGGGGGCGGATTTGGGGTGCGCGGGGAGATCTATCCGGAGGACGTGCTGGTGTGCGCGGCGGCGCTCAAGCTGGGGCGTGCGGTGAAATGGATCGAAGACCGGCGCGAGAACTTGATGGCGTGCAACCATTCGCGCCAGCAGCGTCACCGCATCCGGGCTGCGATCGACGCGGAAGGACGCATTCTCGCGCTCGATGACGAATTCTTTCACGACCAGGGCGCGTATGTGCGCACGCACGGCGCACGCGTCGCGGACATGACTGCAGGCATGCTGCCCGGTCCATATCGCGTGCCCGCCTACCGCGTGGCTGGACATTACCGGCTCACCAACAAGACACCCGCGGCGACGTATCGCGCGCCGGGGCGCTACGAGTCGACGTTCGCGTGCGAAAGGCTGCTCGATGCGATCGCGGCCAAGGTCGGAATCGACCGCATCGAAGTGCGGCGCCGCAATTTGATTCTGAATGCGGAAATGCCGTACACGCGCGCGCTCGAAGTACTCGATACCGGGCTCACGCTCGATTCCGGCGACTATTCACGCCTGCTCGACAAAGTGCTTGCGAAAGTCGGCTGGGAAAAACTGCAGTTGGACCTTACACGCCGCAGGGCAGCGGGTGAAGCAGTCGGCGTCGGGATCACAATGTTCGTCGAAAAAAGCGGCCTCGGCCCGGTCGACGGCGTGAAGATTACGGTCGACACCAGCGGAGCGGTCGAAGTCGTGACCGGCGCGGCTTCCGTCGGCCAGGGGATCGAAACGGTGATCGCGCAGATCTGCGCCGACGCGCTCGGCGTCGATTATAAGAGCGTGCGCGTGGTCCACGGCCGCACCGACCGCATCGATCATGGTTTCGGCGCGCACGCAGCGCGCGTGACCGTGATGACCGGATCCGCGACGCGAATCGCGGCGTTGAAGGTTCGTGCGAAAGCGATAGAAATCGCCGCCGCCGACTTGATCGAAGCGACTCCCGATACACTCGATATCGTCGCTGGCAGTATCGTGCGCACCGATCGGCCCGACAGTCCCGGCGTCACGCTCGCGCAGGTGGCGCGCGCGCTGGCGCCGGCAGCCGCAATCGCCAAAGGACGCGAGCCGTTGCTATCGGCCGAAGGGTGGTTTCACTGCGATCACATGACTTATCCGTATGGCGTCCACGTCGCCGTGGTGAATGTCGATCGCGAGACGGGCGGCATCAAGGTCGAGCGCTATCTCGCTGCTTATGACGTGGGAATCGCGGTCAATCCGATGCTCGTCGAAGGTCAGATCGTCGGCGGCATGGTGCAGGGCCTGGGAGGCGCGCTATTCGAGGAATTCGTTTACGACGACAACGGCACGCCGCTTGCCGTCACTTTTGCCGATTACCTGATGCCGACCGCGCGCGAAGTGCCGGATGTCGAATTTCTACTCAGCGAGGATGCGCCGAGTCCGCTCAATCCGCTCGGTGTCAAAGGCGCGGGCGAGGGCGGCATCAATCCGGTCGGAGCAGCGATTGCTTCCGCCATTGATGATGCGATCGGCGTGCCCGGCGCAGTGACTCGGCTTCCGGTTACGCCGCAGCGGCTCAAGGAGATATTGAAGCGAGCGCGCTGATTTACGGAAAATTACGTAAGCGCGTCGTACGAACCCGGCGCATGTTTAATCATCGCTTATTTATCGGGCTTTTCGACCGGCGCTTCGGCGTCGATTTCGAGCGCCTGCAGTACCCGGGTATGCATGTTGTAGGTACCGATCAACACCGTAAGTTCGACGATCTGCCGTTCGCTGAAATGGCGCCTGAGTTCAGCATGTATCGCATCCGGCACGCGGATGTCGCGCGTCATTGCATCGGTATACGCGAGCGCAGCGCGTTGCGGCGCGTCGAACAACGCAGAATCGCGCCAATCGGAAAGCGCATGGCACTGCTCGAGCGTGAGTCCTTCCTTCAACGCGAAAGCCGGAACGTGGGCGTCGATCACGTATGCGACACGATTGAGCATGCCGATGCGGATGATCACGATCTCGCGCAGTCCGCCGTCGAGCTCGGTGTTCCAGCGCACTGCGCTGACCTGTTCAAACCAGGCCATCGCGATCGCCGGGCTGTGGAGCAGCATTTTGTAGATGTTGAGCAGCCTGCCACCGCGGCCGCCGCGGATTTGCGCGATCAGAGCGGCGAGCTCGGGATGGTTTTGCTCCTCGATCAATGAGACTCGCGCCATTGTTTGCCTGATTGGTGAAGTACGACTTCCCTCGTTTAAATTTTGTCAGCGCATGGCGGTGCGCCGTAGCCGCCGCCGCCCGGCGTATCGATCACGAACACGTCCCCGGCAGCCATTGCAATTTTAGCCGAACCCGGCAATTCGACAATGCTGCCATCGGAGCGCAGCACCGAATTACGCCCGACCTGGCCCGGGCCGCCGCCAGCCATGCCGTACGGCGGCACGATGCGGTGGCCGGACAGGATTGCCGCAGCCATTGGCTCGAGGAAACGTACGCGCCGCACCGCGCCGTTGCCGCCGCGCCATCGGCCTGTGCCGCCGCTGCCGCGGCGAATCGAAAAATCCTCGAGCAGCACCGGAAAACGCCATTCGAGCACTTCGGGATCGGTGAGCCGCGAATTGGTCATGTGCGTTTGCACGACGTCGGGACCGTCAAAACCTTCGCCGGCACCCGAGCCGCCGGAAATCGTTTCGTAGTACTGATGGCGCTCATTGCCGAAAGTGAAATTGTTCATCGTGCCCTGCGCTGCGCCCATCAGCCTGAGCGCGCCGTACAGCGCATCGGTTACGCATTGCGAGGTTTCGACATTGCCCGCGACCACTGCTGCCGGATAGCGCGGATTCAGCATCGAACCCGCGGGAATGATGACCTCGAGCGGCTTCAAACAACCGGCATTGAGCGGAATGTCGTCGTCAACCAGCGAACGAAACACGTAGAGCACCGCCGCCATGCACACGGCCGACGGGGCATTGAAGTTATTGCCGAGCTGGCCGCTCGTTCCGGTGAAGTCGATCACCGCGTTGCGCTTGAGCTTGTCGATGCGGATCGCGACTTTGATAACGGCGCCGTGGTCCATTGCGTATTCGAACGCTCCGTCGTGTAAAACGTCGATGACGCGCCGCACGGATTCTTCTGCGTTGTCCTGTACGTGCCGCATGTAGGCGTGGACCACGCGCAGGCCAAAATGCGACACCGTGCGGCGCAACTCCTGCACGCCTTTCTCATTGGCCGCGACCATCGCACGCAGGTCGGCCATGTTCTGGGCGACGTTGCGGCACGGGTAGGGGCCGGACGAGAGCAGCGCGAT
This sequence comes from Burkholderiales bacterium, assembly GCA_036003485.1. GTDB lineage: Bacteria > Pseudomonadota > Gammaproteobacteria > Burkholderiales > SG8-41 > PALSA-1004. The sequence goes on from DASYSI010000266.1 coordinate 8,677, forward strand.
GGTCTCCTTTTCGCGCAGCCGACCCTGCTCGATCAGCAGGAAATTGTCGATCAGCACGCCTTCTTCCTCGATTATGCGGCTGTCGGGCGGCATCGAACCGGGCGTGATGCCGCCGATGTCGGCGTGGTGGCCGCGCGAGCCGACATAAAACAATATTTTGTTTCCAGCAGCGCTCGCTTCATCACTCCATACCGGAGTGATGACCGTGACGTCGGGCAGATGCGTGCCGCCGTTGTAAGGCGCGTTCAGCACGTAAACATTGCCGCGTTTCATCCGGCCGCTGTTGTCGCGGATCACGGTGCGGATCGACTCGCCCATCGAA
>DASYSI010000267.1:0-7681 GCA_036003485.1 Burkholderiales bacterium
GCCGTGTTGAACGGTGGAAACGCAGGTCTCGATGACGACGCGCTGAAAAGTGTCGGTCGTCAGCGTGATCGTGCCCTCGAACGGCATATGCATCGGCGTTACCCCGAACGGGGTTGCCGGTAGCAGCAGGCCGTCCATGCGTTCGGCCACCGCATGTCCGATCGCCTGGCTCGCAAAAATGTCGGTGCCGGTCGGCAGATGCGGACCGTGTTGCTCGACACTGCCCGCGGGCAGCACGACCAGCGGATTCTTTTTTAACTGCTGCGCGATTTCGGGCTGGGTGAGATCAGTGAAATGGCGGGTCGCTAGCATCGGGTTGTCCCTCAAGAATTAAAGCCAAAAAAGCGCGTTTTCAGATTTTTGCTTTCGCTTCGTCAATGATATCAGCGATTTTCACGCTTTGCCCACCCTGCTCGAGCGACCGCAGCGCGCCGTAAACCACCGCGAGCGAGACGTTGGCATTGTCGGCCGACAACTCAGATGGCTTACCGCTCGCGATACTGTCGGCAAACATGTCCAGCTCTGCGCGGAACATGTCGCTTTTGGCGACCTTGAGCACTTCGCGCCGGGCGTAGCCGTCTTTGCCGCGCTGGATGTAGAGAACCGCGGACTCGTGCAGCTTTTCGGGCGTGTCCCAGGTGCCGAAGTCGATCTCGAAGTGCACGAGTGCTTTTGAGCCGAACACGCGTACCGCATAAATGCCGGGGGAGGTCCAGCACGCGCCAACGTAGCCGAGCTTGCCGTCGGCGAACTTGATGAGCGTCATCGACTGGTCGTCAACTTCGGCGCCGACAGGCGACAATTTGGACGCCATCGAGCTGACTTCGGCCATGTCGCCGCCGAGGTAATGCAGCACGTCGAATTGATGGATCGCGAGCTGCGAGAGCGGGCCGCCGGGCGCCTTGTCCTTGTACCAGCGCCACGTCGCGGGCGTCAATTCGAGCGCGCGCTCGTTGGAGAAATTGGCTTCGATAAACGCGACACGCCCGAGCTCGCCGGCGTCGATGCGCGTCTTGATTTCGCGGATGCCCGCCATCAGCCGCGCGCTATGCCCGACCGTCACGCCGACACTGTATTCAGACTCGAGCGCCGCGATTTTGAGCCCGTCGGCGAGCGTGCTCGCGATGGGTTTTTCGGTATAGACGTGTTTTCCTGCCCGGGCGACTTGCTGCGCCACCGGCAGGTGCTGCTCGTTGGGCACCGTCAGGATGCAGCCCTGAATCGCAGGGTCGGCGAGCATGATTGGAAGATCATTGACCGCGGGTACTCCGAATTCCTGGCTGAACGCGGCGCGTTTTTCCTCGGAACGGCTGTACGCCGCGACGATCTTGAGCTTGTTCGACTGGATGGCGGCGCGCGCCAACACTTTGGCCCAGCGGCCAAGTCCGATAATGCCGACGTTGATGGGATAACTGCTCATGGGGGTTCAACTCCTGGCTCGCAAGTGGAATTTGCGAATATACCATCCGCTGCCCGGTTTATTTCTTTTGCCGCTCCTGATACTGCTTGAGCGCGGATTCGGCCTGCATGCGCAACTCGGCCACTTTTTTTTCGTGTTCAGTGTCTCCGGCCTCCAGAGTGTCGGCAACTGCCTTGATCATGTCGCGGTGCGCGACCGCGTAACGTAGCAGCAGCTCGTAATCCTTGCGCGCCGGCGCTTTGGCATCGAGCTCGACGCGCGCGAGCCGCGCCACGGCCTCGTCCCACGCCGGCAGTATCTTCACGCGCAGTTCCTTGAGTGCATCGTCGTCGCTTAGCTTTGCGGTCCGCGTCTGATCGACGATACTTTGGAATGCCAAGCTCAGCCGCTTGTCTTCGGCGCTGAATACCTCGATCTGGTTTTGCAAATCGATGGCCTGGCGGTAAATACGTCCTGGGTCCGGCATAAGCCGCACGGCAGCGGTCACGAGGACGGCGGCGAACGTTGCGGCGAAGAATGCGCGCCGCGCATTGCCGGCGCGGCGTGTTTGGAGATCGAGCGGCCGCGCCGCGATTGATCCCATGATGAAGCCGCCAGCTAGGCCGCCGAGATGGGCAGCGTTGTCGATGCCGTTTTGTGCGAAACCATAAAACAGGGAATACGTGACGAACACCGAAGTGCTGACGCGCAGCCGGTTCATGACTTCCGGTGGAACCGAACCGCGCTGAAGCATAGTGTAGGCAAGCAGGGCACCCAACACGCCAAACACTGCGCCGGAAGCGCCCATGCTGATCGCCTGCGGATTCCACATCATGCTGGCGAGACTGCCCGCAACGCCGGCGAACAGATACACGAAGGCAAACCAGAGGTTGCCGAACAACCGTTCAGCGAGACGTCCGCAATCCCACAGCGCCCATAGATTGAAAGCCAGCTGCAGAATTCCGAGATGCACGAAAGTGCTGGACATCAGACGCCACCATTCGCCGTTAGTGGTCAACGGTGCGAAATTGGCGCCGAAGCGCAAATACTCGTCGGCACGCGCGCCGAGGATATGGATCCCGAGCGCTGCCATCACCAGAAACATTCCGATGTTGGCCGCGAGCAGCGCCGGCGTCACGATGACACGTGGCGTTGCGGCATTAAGTCGCAGCAGAAATTCCTGGCGCTGATCCGCGGGCGGCCCGTTTGTCGCCGGATGCATAGGCGGACATTATGCCGTGACGCCGTTTTTCTGTGGCGTTTCGTGCGTGCGCCGGCATATCATAGGTGGTCTTCGCCAAAGGTTGAGGTATGTGTCAATTGCTGGGAATGAACTGCAATGTCCCCACGGACATCTGCTTTTCTTTCGAGGGCTTTCATCGGCGCGGCGGTTCGACTGATCATCACGCCGACGGCTGGGGCATCGCGTTTTTCGAAGGCCCGGGCTGCCGGGTGTTTCTGGATTCGAAACCGGCGGTCGAATCGGCGGTCGCAGAGCTCGTGCGCAGTTATCCGATCCGCTCGATGAACGTCATCGCGCACATTCGCAAGGCGACCAAGGGGAGGGTCGCGCTCGAGAACACGCATCCTTTTCTACGCGAGCTGTGGGGACGATACTGGATTTTTGCCCATAACGGCACGCTCGAAAACTTTTCTCCGCGCTTGAGTGGCCATTATCAGCCCGTGGGCACGACCGACAGCGAGCTCGCATTCTGTTATATGCTGGAAACGCTGAGGCTTGCCTTCCCGCACGGCGAGCCCGATCTTGGCGCGCTGCGCGCCGCGCTACAGAAGGTTACGCAACAACTCGCGCAACACGGCTTGTTCAACTATCTGCTGTCCAATGGCGAATATCTGTTTGCGCATTGCGCCGACAAGCTTTGTTATGTCCTGCGTCACGCGCCGTTCGCCGACGCGCATTTGATTGATCAGGATGTAACCGTGGATTTCAGCGAACTGACGACACCGGATGACAAAGTCGCGGTGATCGCGACGCTGCCGCTGACGGATAACGAAGCGTGGGCCGTCATGGCGCCGGGGGAATTCGCCGTATTTCAGCACGGCGCGCCCGTCGCGGCTGCGTCAGCGAACTAAGGAATCTCTGAACAAGTGGGCCTAGGAAGGGGTGGGACCCTTCCTTTCCCACCTAGCCCCTTGTATATCCCCCACTTAAGAAGAAACTCTGATTAAAGAGAACGCTTAATCAGCGTTCCCCTAAGACTCAAACGCTAGCCGGTTTGCGTCGCCGGCGGTATGCGAAGCTGGCGCACGCGCGGCACCCGCTCGATGCGCCATTCCGAAATGGCCCATTGCCACAGTTCGCGCATGCTCGCTGCGGCCAGATTACGCGGCGGATCCTGACCGAGAAAATGCAATGCGCGGATCAGCTCCGGAAGCGGGCGCTCTGCATCGATCGCGGCAGCCAGCGTTTGCTTGCTGAGCTTTTCGCCGGCCGTATCGACAGCAACCGCGATATGGGTGTACCGCAGCGGCGGCAGTTCAAGCAGTTGCTGCAGATAAATCTGGCGCGGCGTTGAATCGAGCAGGTCGGCGCCGCGCACCACATCGCTGATGCCCTGCTCGGCGTCGTCGACCACAACCGCGAGCTGGTAGGCGAATACCTGATCGGCGCGGTAGAGCACGAAGTCGCCGATTTCAGTTTCGAGGTTGCGTCCGACTTTTCCCTGCAAGGTGTCCTCGAAGACGACGCGCGCGCCGCGCGTGTCGATCCGCTGCGCGCGCGCGGTTCTGCCCTCCGCAATGCCGTTGCGGCAGGTACCGGGATAGACGGGTCCTTCGACTCCGGCGAGCGCTGAGTCCGCGATCTCGCGCCGCGTGCATGCGCAGGGGTAAACGACGCCGCGCTCGCGTAACCGATGCAGGGCCGCGTGATACGCGTCGTGGCGTGCGCTTTGATAGATCACCGCGCCGTCCCAGTGCATGCCGCACGCTTCGAGCGTGCGCAGAATGTCGTCGGTTGCGCCCGCAACCACGCGCGGCGGATCGAGGTCCTCGATTCGCACCAGCCATTCACCGCCGCGGTGTCTGGCTTCGAGATAGCTCGCGACTGCCGCAACCAGCGAGCCAAAATGAAGCGGTCCTGTCGGTGATGGCGCAAAACGGCCGCGGTAATTGGAATTCATGGCAGTAAATCAGCTGTCAGCATTCAGCATTCGGCAGTCAGTAAAAAAGCATAGTGGCCGTGCCACGAATAAATGCTGATCGCTTAATGCTGACCGCCAGGCACATTTGGTAGTATAGCGATCGTCACGCTTTTCAAACGGAGAATGCTATGCAGGTCAAAGCCGCAGTCGCGCACAAGGCGGGCGCACCGTTGACGCTGGAGACAGTTGAACTCGACGGGCCGCGCAGCGGCGAAGTGCTGGTCGAAATCAGAGCGACCGGCATTTGCCACACCGACGAATTTACGCTGTCGGGAGCCGACCCGGAGGGCCTGTTTCCGGCGATCCTCGGCCACGAAGGTGCAGGCGTCGTCGTCGAGATCGGTCCCGGCGTGAAGAGTCTGAGGAAGGGAGACCACGTGATTCCGCTCTACGTGCCCGAATGCCGCGAGTGCGAATACTGCGTGTCAGACAAGACCAATCTGTGCCAGGCCATCCGCATCACGCAAGGCCAGGGCGTGATGCCGGACGGCAGCAGCCGCTTCTCGCTCGGCGGCAAGAAATTATTTCACTACATGGGCACTTCGACGTTCTCCAACTACACGGTGGTTCCCGAAATCTCGCTCGCGAAAATCCGCGAAGATGCGCCGTTCGACAAGGTGTGCTATATCGGCTGCGGGGTCACGACCGGCATCGGCGCGGTGATCAACACGGCGAAAGTCGAGCCCGGCGCCAATGTCGTCGTGTTCGGCCTGGGCGGCATCGGTCTCAATGTGATCCAGGGCGCGCGCCTTGCCGGCGCCGGCATGATAGTCGGTGTCGACATCAATCCGGCGCGCAAGACGCTCGCCGCGAAGTTCGGCATGACGCATTTCGTCAATCCGAAAGAAGTCGAAGGCGATCTCATCGCGTACCTCGTGAACCTGACCAAAGGCGGCGCCGACTACAGCTTCGAATGCATCGGCAACGTCGAAGTGATGCGCCAGGCGCTCGAGTGCTGTCACAAAGGCTGGGGCGTGTCGGTGATCATCGGGGTCGCCGGCGCCGGGCAGGAAATCAAAACACGCCCGTTCCAGCTCGTGACGGGGCGCGTGTGGAAAGGCACCGCGTTCGGCGGCGCCAAGGGCCGACGCGACGTGCCGAAGATCGTCGATTGGTACATGGACGGCAAAATCAATATCGATGACCTGATCACGCACAAGCTGAAGCTCGCCGACATCAATCAGGGCTTTGACCTGATGCACGCAGGCAAGTCGATCCGAAGCGTGGTGGTCTTTTAACGCAAGCTAGCTGCAAGAGCATGACGACGCCACGCGCGGTGCTGGACTTCTGGTTCGGTGCCCCGGATTCGCCTGAACACGGCAAGCCGCGCGAAGTGTGGTTCACGAAATCGGACGCATTCGATGCCGAGGTGCGCGAGCGCTTCTTGCCGCTCTACGAGACCGCCGCAAGCGATGGGCTTTCGACCTGGGACACTGCGCCCCAGTCTTCGCTTGCGCTGATCATCGTGCTCGACCAGTTTCCACGCAATATCTTCCGGCACGACGCGCGCGCGTATGCAACCGACGCAGCGGCGCTTGCCGCGGCCGAGCGCATGGTGGCGCGCGGGTGGGACCAGGAGCTCGAGCCGCTCGAACGGTGCTTTGTTTACATGCCGTACCAGCACGCCGAGAATCCCACGCTGCAGCGGCGTTCGCTCGAACTGTTCGGACGCCTGGCAGCCGATGCCGGACTGGTCGAACCATCGACATGGGCGCGCAAGCATTACGATGTGATCGAGCGCTTCGGGCGTTTCCCGCAGCGCAATGCGGTTCTGGGTCGCAACTCGACGCCCGAGGAAATTGAGTTGCTCGCACAACGCGGGTCCGCGTTCTAGGGCAGAATGAGTGTTCCATGTCAGGCTTGCTGCGCACTGAAGTGCCGTATCGCGACGACAGCGCGGCGCTGTTTGAAGCCGTCGCCGATCTGCCGTGGGCGGTGTTTCTCGACAGCGGCAGCCACCACCTGACGCAGTCGCGCTACGACATCATTGCCGCCGAGCCCTATCTGACGCTTGTTACGCGCGGCAAGCTGACCGAAATGCGCGGCGAAGCAAGCGAGTTGTCGCGTGAAGATCCGCTCGTATTGTTGCGGCGGCATCTTGCGCCCGACTCCGCTGCAGCGTGCGATCTGCCGTTCTGCGGCGGTGCGATCGGTTATTTTTCGTACGATCTCGCGCGCCGTTTTGAACGCTTGCCCGCACGCGCGGACGACGCTGAAAAAATGCCCGAAATGGCGCTCGGCATTTACGACTGGGCCGTCGTTGTCGACCATCTCGAGCGGCGCAGCTGGCTTGTCGGTCAGGGACGTGATCCCGATACCGACTGGAAATGGGATCGGCTGATAGCGCGTTTCAGCGCGCCGCCGATCGAGCGTGCACGTGTGCCGTTTCGAATCACCGCGCCGCTCGCCTCGAACCTGTCGCGCGACGCTTACGCGTACCGCTTCCGGCGCGTGCTCGATTACATCAACGCCGGCGACTGCTACCAGATCAATCTGGCGCAGCGTTTTGCGGCGCCCGCCTGCGGCGATCCGTGGCTCGCTTATCAGGCGCTGCGCATTATGAATCCGGCGCCTTATTCGGTTTTTCTCAACACGCCGTACGGCACGATAATGTCGGCTTCGCCGGAGCGTTTTCTCAGGCTAGAGCGCGGCCGCGCCGAAACGCGGCCGATCAAAGGCACGCGTCCGCGTGCCGGTCACCCGCGGCTCGACGCCGAACGGGTTGCCGAGTTACAGGCGAGCGCCAAGGACCGCGCCGAGAATGTCATGATCGTCGATCTGCTTCGCAATGACTTGTCAAAGAACTGCGAGCTCGGGTCGGTCAAAGTGACAAGGCTGTTCGAAGTCGAAAGCTTTGCCACCGTACATCACCTCGTCAGCACCGTGATTGGTCAACTGCGCCAGGGTCGCGACGCGTTCGATCTGCTGCGCGGTTGTTTCCCGGGCGGATCGATCACCGGCGCGCCCAAGCTGCGCGCGATGCAAATCATCGAGGAGCTCGAGCCGCACCGGCGCGGCGTTTATTGCGGCTCGATCGGCTATATCGGATACGACGGCAACATGGATCTCAACATCGCGATCCGCACGCTCGTCTATGCGGGCGGCGTTATCCGCTTCT
>DASYSI010000268.1:0-18913 GCA_036003485.1 Burkholderiales bacterium
CTCGCGGTAGCGATACTCGCCGCACGCGCCAACTCTCAGTTGTCACAGGCCGCGATCGTGGGGTCGCAGGCCAGCAGCGTTCAAAGCCAACTAAATTTTACGCGCGCCAACGAGCAGGAAGCGGATCGGGTCGGCCTTCAGATTCTTGAGAAATCAGGTTTCGACCCTGAAGGCATGGTGACTTTTTTCGAGCGCATGATGCGCGCGACGCGCTTTTACGAGACCGCGGCGCCGTCATATCTGCGAACCCACCCGCTGACGACCGATCGTATCGCAGACATGCAGAATCGCGCCCACAACCTCCCTTACCGTCAGGTGCCGGACAGTCTCGAATTCCAGCTGATGCGAGCCAAGATCAAGGCCGCGCAGGACAGCCCGCAGGAGAGCGTCGCATTTTTCGAAAACAGCCTCAAAGAGCGCAAATATTTGAGTGAAGCGGCAACCCGTTACGGACTGGTTGCGGCGTTGCTGCGCGTCAGGGCGTATGCACGCGCGACCCAGGAATTGCAGGCGCTGCGCAAGTCCGTGCCTTCGAGCCCGATCATTGAAACGCTGGCGGCGCAGGTATACACCGCGAGCGGCGACAACGCGACAGCTTTCCAGACTTATCGCGATGCGCTGAGGAAGTATCCCGCCTATCGCGCGCTGGTTTATAACTACGCGGACATGTTGTTGCGCAACCGCCAGCCCGAGGAAGCGCTCAAGCTGGTCGAAAGCCGCATGCAGTATGCGTCGGCGGATTACCAGCTCTATCAACTGCAGGCGCAATGTTACGCTGCGCTCAACAAGTCGCTGCAGCAACATCGCGCGCTCGCGGAATCGTATTACCGGCTGGGCAATATCCGCGGCGCAATCGAACAGCTGATGCTGGCACAGAAAAGCGGCGATGGTGATTTTTACCAGCAGTCAAGCGTCGACGCGCGTTTGAGGGAACTGCGCTCGGTTGACAGCGAAATGCGCAAGGAGGGCCGCGACAAGCGGTAACCCCATCCAGCAGTACCGCCTAGGCGCCGTCAAGCAAAGATCGCACGAAATGCGGCGGCAGCGATTGACCATAGCACGCGATTTGAGCCCGCGCGATCCGGTGCGATAAGCAGCGAATACGACGATCGCCGTGACCGCCGGCTTGTCCCGTATCGTGGGCCTGCTACCAACCGGCACGCCGCAACGATATATACCCATAGCAGCGCGATCAGGTTGAACAACGACGGTAGCACGAATAATGTTCCCGCGAAGATGCTGCCGCGCGCAAGCGCAAGCGTTCGCGGTGCAATGCCCGACGTCGGAAACAGACGCGGCAAAAACGAGCAAGAACGTCACAAGCAGCGCAAACATCAAGCTTTATGGTATTGTATTTATTGCATATCGGTCCCGACGCAGAATTAGATGCTAAAAAAGATCGGCAAATATGAGGTCATACGCGAACTCGGCAAGGGCGCGACTAGCTGCGTCTACGAGGCGCTCGATCCATTTGTCAATCGTCGTGTCGCGATCAAGGTGGTGTTTGCCGAGGCGCTGAGCGACAAGGAACATGGCAGGCGTTACCGCAAACTTTTCGTGACCGAGGCATCGCTCGCCGGCAAGCTGTCTCATCCGCACATTGTGAACATCTACGATGCGGTTGCCGACGACGAAGCGAGCTACATCGTGATGGAATACGTGGATGGCACCACGCTCGAACAATACAGCCGCGCCGAGAACCTATTGCCGATCAACAAGGTGATCGAGGTCATTTTCAAGTGCACCAAAGCACTCGACTACGCCGCCAGGCATGGCGTCATTCACCGCGATATCAAACCCGCCAACATCATGCTCTCGGGCGAGAACGACATAAAAATCACCGATTTCGGCGCGGCGCTGACTTCGGCGACCGAGACTACTCAGATCACAGGCATCGGCTCGCCAGCCTACATGTCGCCCGAGCAGGTGAGGGAACAGGCGTTGACTCACCAAACCGACATTTTCTCGCTCGGCGTGGTGCTGTATCAGATGCTGACGGGCAAGCTGCCGTTCCAGGCGACCAACAATTACGGGATGATCTACCAGATTATCAACTCCGAACCGCCGCCACCGAGTGATGCGCGGCCCGAAGTGCCGCCGCAGCTCGATGCGATCGTGAAGCGCGCCCTGCAGAAAAAAACCAAGGCGCGCTACCAGACGTGGGAAGAGCTGTCGCACGAATTGGTCGCCGTGTTCGGAAATCTGCAGCGACCCGAGAAAAACATGCCCGACAGCGAGAAATTCGACGCGTTGCGCAAGTTGACATTTTTCAAGAATTTCACCGACGTCGAATTGTGGGAAGTGCTACGCGTGACCGCCTGGAACAAGCACGGCGCGGGCCACATGCTGATCAAGGAAGGTGATGTCGGCAAGTCGTTTTTCATCCTCGCTTCGGGCGAGGTCAAGATCACCAAACAGGACAAACTGCTAAACGTGCTGCGCGTGGGCGATTGCTTTGGCGAGATGGCCTACCTTGGCAAGAAGCAGTTCCAGCGTACTGCGAGCGTCACGTCATCGACCGACATCACGGTAATTGAAATCAAGTCGGAGGCGCTGGCGAAGTCCTCCGAGCTGTGCCGCCATCACTTTAACGGCGCGTTTCTCGAAATGCTTGTCGATCGCCTGTCGATGGCCAACACGCGGCTATCGCAGCTACTCGCCGACAAAAATATCAGTGTATTTTGATGCGCGGCGGCGCTGGCCAGCTTGGCGCGCCGCCATGGAGCCCACTGTCGCATATGCGGCGGATGCGCCTTGCGCAGACGCCATCTTCATCCTATATTAGGGCTGTATACGGCTAGAGGCAGGAGCGGGCAATGCACTTTGATAAAGAACTCGATACGCGTGGCTTGAATTGTCCACTGCCGATTTTACGGACCAAGAAATCCCTCACCGACCTGAGATCAGGCCAGGTACTCAAGGTGATGGCGACCGATCCGGGTTCGGTCAAGGATTTTCAGGCATTTTCCAGACAGACTGGCAACGAATTGCTGGCATCCGAAAACGCCAATAACGAGTTCATCTTTTTTATGAAAAAAAAGTGAAGTCCGGCCAGCCAAAGCGCACGGGACGGATTTCCGATGTTGACGCCGCGCACAGATCATGAGCGAAATGTGGCGAGTCATTGATACCGGCCTGCGGCCCGCAGCGCAGAATATCGCGCTCAATCGCGCGCTGCTCGAGGCACGGCAAGCCAACGAGATTCCGAGCACGTTGCGGTTTCTGCGATTCGTCCCCAGCGCACTGCTCGGCTATCACCAGAGCGCCGAGCAGGAGCTCAACCTCGATTACTGCAAAGCACACAATATCGCGATTCAGCGTCGCATTACCGGCGGCATCGCAATGTATACCGATGATACTCAACTCGACTGGGAGCTCTATCTGCACCAGCGCGACGTCGGTACCTGGGACATGCAGGCAATCGCAAAACGAATTTGTCACGCTGCTGCGAGCGCGATCAGCGCGCTTGGCGTCGATGCGCGGTTCAGGCCACGTCACGATATCGAGGTGGACGGCAAAAGAATTTCGGCGAGCTGCGGAGTGTTTGACGCCAACGCGCTGCTGTATCAGAGTGCGTTGCTGATCGACACCGACGTCGACGTGATGCTGCGCGTGCTGCGCGTCCCGGCCAGGAAGGAGTCAGACGAGGCGGCAAAGTCAGTACGCGAACGCGTCGCGAGCCTGCAGGATCTGCTCGGCTACCGCGTGGAGCCTGCACTTATCAAGCGCTATTTGACGCAGGCGTTCGAGAGCGAGTTCGACATCGAGTTCGAAGAGGACGATCTGACGTTGACCGAGCATGCGCGTTATCGCACCGCGCTTGGCGAAATCGAGACGGCGGATTGGGTCCAACTTGTCAAAAGGGCCGCAGCGGACACGCCGATTTATGAAGCGGCGCATCGATATTCCGGCGGCACGCTGGACGTGAGTTTGATTTACGACCGGCCCAGGCATCGCATCAAGCAGATCTGCTTCAGCGGCGACATAGCGGTGACGCCGCGCCGCGCGCTTGCCGATCTCGAGGCGGCGTTGTCCGATACTTCGGTCGAGCGCCTCGAAAACAATGTCCGGGCGTTCTTCAAACGGCGCAGCGTCGATATGCCGTCGCTCAGGCCCGACGATTTTGTGGCGGTGATCCGGCTCGCGGTCAAGCAGCCGATTGTGGCGCCGAGCCGCGCCTGAGCCGTGCGGCTCAGACCGCTGCAACGCCAGGCGCGACGCCTTAAACTCGAGTCCGCACGCCCAGCAACTGCCGGATCGCCGCAATGACTCGCCGCACACCGCGCCATAATTTCGGCAGCAGCCAGACCATTAACGCGACCAGCAAAATCAGTATCGCGAGTAACGCCAGCGGATGCTTGAACGCGAACCACACGACGCCCGCAACCAGCGTGTCCTCGGTGAGCGACGCGGTCCAGTTAGTAAACGGTTCGGGTGAGGCGTTAATCAGCACGCGGCCGCCGGCCTTGGTGAAATGCGCGCCTGCAGCGAGCGTGCCGCCGACGATTGCGGCAGCGAGCGCAAGCGCAGGCCCGTGGTCGGCCAGCGCTCCAGCAGCCAGGAGCGCGCCACCCGGGATGCGAATGAAGGTCTGAAATGCATCCCATACGGTGTCGAATCCCGGAATCTTGTCGGCGCCGAACTCGATCAGGAACATCCCGCCGGAAGCGGTCATCACCAGCGGATGAGCGAGTATCTGGAGGCCGGGCGGAAGCACGATAAATCCGAATTGTTGGAGCGCGCCGAGAAAAAACAGGACGGCATATAGCCGCAGCCCGCTTGCCCAGCCGAGCCCGGCAGCCATCGTCATCAATGCGATCATATCCATCGGGCGACTGCAGCACGAGTAAAGTTGTCGCGGCTAGCTTACCGCATCCGCTGCACATGGACTGCGCCAGAAGAAAGGTTCCGCCGCATTCCCCGATCAGCGGTTCAAAGATTCGCAAGCTTAATCGATGCTGGCCGCGTTATCGGCCTGCCACGCCGAAGCCACAGTCAGGTTATTACTCCTGAATGATGCCGAGCTCGATATAAATCAGACGCATATTGGCGCGCAGCTTCGGCATTTGTCGCCACAACACGATAGCTCCGGTCAGGCAGCACGCTCCTCCAATGAACAAGGTGTGCTCTGCGCCGATTATCTGCGCAAGTGAACCCGCGGCGAAACTCCCGAGCGGCGCTACGCCCAGGAAGGCCACGGTGAAAAAGCTCATGACGCGCCCACGCTTGCTATCCTCTACGATGGTTTGAAGGATCGTGCTGACCGCCTGCGCGGCGAGGATGATGCCGAGTCCCGTGAGCGCGATCATGAGCATCGATAACCACAGCAGATGGGAATAGGCGAATGTCATCAATGTCACCGCGGTCAGCATCATCCCGCCCAGCAGGAGCCGCGTGAGTCCTCTTACTTCCCGGCGCGATGCAAGGTAGATCGGCGCGAGCAGGCCGCCGAATCCGGCGGCACCCATCAGAAACCCGAGCGTGTCGGCGTCGCCGCCGAAAATTTCCTTAGCGAAGATCGGCAGCAGCGTTTGATAAGGCGTTGCCATAAAGCTGAGCAGCGCTATCATCGGCAGCATCAGGCGCAGCGGAACAAGATCCCATGCGTAGCGGATGCCCTCGTTAAGTCCCCGCAGCAGCGACGGCCGACCGGATGCGCGCACGTTCGGCGCGATATTCGTCAGCATGACCGCGATGACGGCGGCGATCTTGCTGAGCCCATTGGCCAGAAAACAGAACGTCTCGCTGAAGTAAACCAGCAGTATCCCGGCGATCGTGGGTCCGATCATGCGCCCGGCGTTCTGCATCAGGCCGTTGAAGGCGATCGCGGCAGGCAGGTCCTCTTTTGAATCCACGATCGAAGGCACGAAGCTCTGGCGCAGGGGTGTGTCGAGCGCCATGACTACGCCGAGTGCGGCTGCCATCAGGATGATGTGCCAGACCTGGATCAATCCGGCATAGGCGAGCAGCGCAAGCGCGAACGCCTGCACCATTGCCAGCACTTGCGTCAGCAGCAGCATCCTGCGGCGGTCGAAGCGGTCGGCCCAAATGCCGCCGAGCGGGGCCAGCAGCAGAATTGGAATTTGTCCCGCGAACGCGGTGAGGCCGAGCAGGAACGCGGAACCCGTCATACGGTAGACGAGCCAGCTCATTGCGATCTGCTGCGTCCAGGTGCCGATCAGTGAAAGCGATTGACCGTAGAAAAACAGCCGGAAGTTGCGGTGTCGAAAAGCACGCAGCGCGTGTATCACCGCGCGGTCACCCGAGTTTGGCGAGCTGCGTGCGCAGATTTTCGAGCGTAGCCTGAAATTGGGCGAGCCGCCGGCGCTCCTGTTCGACTACAGCAGCGGGCGCGCGGTCGACGAAGTTCGGATTGGCAAGCTTGGCGCCGGCTTTCGCTATCTGTTCTTCAAGAGTAATGGCTTCCTTGCCGAGCCGTATTTTCTCAGCCGTGATGTCGATTTCGACTTTGAGCATCAATTGGTAATCGCCGACGATGGATACCGGCGCTTGGGCCGAAGGCAGCTCGCCATCGACGATTACGATCTCCGATAGGCGCGCGAGCGGCATCAGATAAGGCGTGAATGCGTTGAGCGTTGCGCGATCTCCACGCGCGAGCAGGGGCACCTTCTGCTGCGGTCCGAGGCCCATTTCGCTGCGCAAAGTGCGGCATGCGTTGGTGATCTGTTTGAGCAGCGCGATACGCTGCTCGGCATGCTCGTCGCAGCGGCTGGGATTGGATTTCGGATAGGATTGCAGCATGATGCTGGGGCCGTTTTTGCCCGCGAGTGGAGCGACTTTTTGCCACAGCTCTTCCGTGATGAAAGGGATGATCGGATGCGCGAGACGCAATGACGCTTCGAGCACACGAACCAGAGTTTGCCGCGTGGCGCGCTGCTGAGCCTCAGCGCCTGTGGCAAGCCGTACTTTCGCGAATTCGACGTACCAATCACAATACTCGTCCCACACGAACTCGTAGAGCGCGCGCGCGGCATTGTCGAAACGGTATTCGGCGTAACTTTGCTCAAGTTCGGCCTCGGTGCGCTGCAGCCGGCTCACGATCCATTGATCGATTTCGGAAAATTCGAGCGGCAGCGATTCATCTAATCCGACGTCCTTGCCATCGCAATTCATCAGCACGAAGCGCGTTGCATTCCACAGCTTGTTACAGAAATTTCGATACCCGTCGCACCGTTTCTGATCGAATTTTATATCGCGGCCCAGCGCGGCGAGCGAGGCGAACGTGAAGCGCAACGCATCGGTTCCGTAGGCTGGTATGCCGTCAGGAAATTCTTTGCGCGTGCGTTGCGCGATTGATTCAGCCTGCTGGGGATTCATGAGCCCGGTGGTGCGTTTGGAAATCAGGCTGTCGAGGTCGATACCGTCGATCAGATCGATCGGGTCGAGCGTATTGCCCTTCGACTTGGACATCTTCTGGCCCTCGGCGTCGCGCACCAGACCGTGCACGTAAACGTCGCGGAACGGCACCTTGCCGGTCATGTAGCGGGTGATCATCACCATGCGCGCGACCCAGAAGAAAATAATGTCGAAGCCCGTTACGAGCACCGAGGAGGGCAGATAAAGGTCGAGCGCCGGGTTTGATTTGGCCGGATAGTCGGGCGTCCAATCGAGTGTCGAGAAACACCACAGTTGAGAGGAAAACCACGTGTCGAGCACATCTTCGTCCTGCCTCAACTCGCCGCTATAACCGTCGCGAGCGGCGAGCATGCGTGCTTCAGCTTCATCGTGGGCAACCCAGAAACGGCTATCGTTGTCCGACGCGGCGTACCAGGTGGGAATGCGGTGCCCCCACCACAGTTGGCGCGAGATGCACCAGTCCTGGATATGGTTGAGCCAGTGGTTGTAGGTGTTGATCCATTGTTCGGGCACCAGCCGCACCTCGCCGCTGGCTACCGCGTCCAAGCCGAGCTTGGCGAGCATTTCCATGCGCACGAACCACTGGTCGGTCAGCATCGGCTCGATGATAGTGCCGGTACGGTCGCCGACCGGAAGCTTGAGCAAATACGGTTTCACTGACTCGAGCAAACCTCGTTGCGCGAGATCGGCAACGATGCGCTCGCGTGCTTCGAACCGGTCGAGACCGCGATACGGCGCGGGCGCGTTGTCGTTGATCCTCGCGTCGAGCGTGAAGATATTGATCTGAGGCAATCCATGGCGCTGACCGACCGCGTAGTCGTTGAAGTCGTGCGCCGGCGTAACCTTGACGCAACCGGTGCCGAATTCGCGCTCGACATAGGCGTCGGCGATCACCGGGATGGTGCGGCCGGTCAGCGGCAGTAGCACGTGTTTGCCGATCAGATGCTGATAGCGCCAATCGTCGGGGTTGACCATGACGGCCACGTCGCCGAGCATCGTTTCCGGGCGCGTGGTCGCGACCGTCAGGTGGCCTGATCCGTCAGCGAGGGGATAGCGGATCTGCCAAATGTAGCCGTTCTCCTCTCTTTCCTGGACTTCGAGGTCGGAAATCACCGTCTTGAGCACCGGATCCCAGTTCGACAGACGCAGGCCGCGGTATATGAGACCGTCGCGATAGAGCGTGACAAACGTATGCGTGACTAGCCTAGCGAGCGGCTCATCCATGGTGAAGCGTTCGCGTGACCAGTCGCACGAAGCGCCCAGGCGCCGCATCTGATTTAGGATCGTCGAGCCGGACTGCGCTTTCCACTCCCACACTTTTTCGATGAAGCGCTCGCGCCCAAGTGCGTGACGCGAAGTACCTTGCATCTCGAGCTGGCGGGTCACGACCATTTCAGTGGCGATACCTGCGTGATCAGTTCCGGGTTGCCACAGCGTGTTATAGCCGCGCATGCGGTGATAACGAATGAGCGTGTCCATGATGGTTTGGTTGAACGCGTGACCCATATGCAGCGTGCCGGTTATATTCGGCGGGGGCAGCATGATCGAATAGGCGGGTTTACCGGGTTCGTAGCCGGCTTTGAAATACCCGGCTTCTTCCCATTGCGGATACCACCGCGATTCGATCGCTTGGGGTTCGAAGCTCTTGGCGAGTTCCATTTTTGCTACGGGCGGCGCTGCGCCTTCTGAAAAGCTCGGCATTATAGCGGACGGTTCTGCGTGATCCGCGCGATTTTCCGGCCGTGAATCGGCGTCAGATCGCAGCAATTTGAGCTGCGCTTGCAGCGCGTCTTCGATCGACGCGCGCACTGTCGCATTGATGTTGGCTTTCAGGTCATCGCTGATCTTGCGCAGCGCCTGATCGAGCGCGCCGGTGATGTCAGGCATAAAGCGCGTCTGCACTACCTCTGCAATCTGTGCGTCAAGGTCGCGCTTGAGCTTGTGGTAGACGGCGTGTTCGAGATTTTGCGTCTGGACCCTCGAGATGACTTCGACATCTTGCACCGGCGTCGTGGTCAGTGCGCGTCCGGCATCCCCCGGCGCCGAGCCTGCGCGCTCCTCGAGGCCGCGCGCAGTCGCAGGAGAATCAGCGCCTGCGATCGCGTTCGCTCGCGCATCGTCGGTCGCGTCGACGATATCGGTCAGCGTTGGAATGTCCGCACCTTCGAGCCTGCTATCGACCGCTTCGATGAGCGTCGGAATCGCCGGATCGGTTGCGTGCGGCGTTGCGGTTGCGGCACGGTGCTTCTTCAGAAGTGCGTCAGCACGCCCGAGCACGTCTTCGTCGTGCAGCTGGTTTCCGTTGCCTTCAGTGGACATCGATCGCTGTGCGCTTTATTGCGCGCTTTCGCTCAGATCGTGATTTTGAATTTCATAGCCGCGATCACGGTAAAACTTGTAGCGCTCGCGCGCGCAGCGCCGGTCTTCCTCATCGAGGCTGACGATCTCTATCAGACGCTGAAAGCGGCTGAAAAATGGAGGCCATTCGGCGCGCAAGTTGAGCAGTACCTGATCATGCAGCAGACGGGTACCTTCGTGGTCGACGATGACCGGCGTGACTGCAGCGAGCCGGTCGTCCGGCTTGCAGTTCGGAATGAAGCTCAGCGCGGGCGCGGTCCACAGCATGCGGCTGAATTTCTGCGATGCATCGGCATCGGCACAAAAAGCCCAGACCCGCAGCCCGCGCGCCGACGCCTTGGCGCTCAATGCGCACGCAGTCCGCAGCTTGTTCTCGACGTGAAAATAGAAATCAATCTGGGTCAAGAGCCATCCTCTAAGCCCCACAAGGCGCGCAATCGGCCCTCACCGCGGAATGCATGAAACGGGTCCGTCCTTATATCGCGTCCGGCGGCTCAAGATTTTTTCGCTCTGCCAATCAGGAACTGCGTGAGTAGAGGCACCGGTCGGCCGGTTGAGCCTTTTTCCTTGCCTGACTTCCACGCCGTCCCGGCGATGTCGAGATGCGCCCACTTGAACTTCTTGGTGAAGCGCTCCAGAAAGCACGCCGCCGTCACGCTGCCGGCTGGACGGCCTCCGATGTTGGCGAAGTCGGCGAAATTGCTCTTGAGCTGTTCCTGATAATCGTCCCATAACGGCAGATGCCAGGCGCGGTCATGCACGTACTGTCCCGCCGCCAGTAATTCAGCCGCAAGCGCGTCATCATTAGCAAACAGACCGCTCGCGACATGGCCCAGCGCGATCACGCAGGCACCAGTGAGCGTCGCGATGTCGACCACCGCCTGCGGCCCGAAGCGCTCCGCGTAGGTGAGAGCATCGCATAGGATCAGCCGGCCCTCGGCGTCCGTATTCAGAATTTCGACGGTCTGCCCTGACATGCTGGTAACAATATCTCCGGGCTTGGTGGCGCTGCCGCTCGGCATGTTCTCGGTCGTTGGAATGATGCCCACGACGTTCAATTGAAGCTTCATCTCGGCGACCGCCTGCAACGTGCCGAGCACGCTCGCAGCGCCGCACATGTCGAACTTCATTTCGTCCATTTCGGGAGCGGGCTTTAGTGATATTCCACCGGTGTCGAAGGTCACGCCTTTGCCGACCAGCGCAACCGGTTTTTGTCCGCGCTTGGCGCCATGATATTGAAGCACGATCAGTTTTGGAGGCTCGACGCTGCCGCGCGCGACCGACAGCAGTGAACCCATACCGAGCCTTTTCATATCTTTGCGCTCCAGCACCTGCACGGCCATCTTGTGCCGTTTCGCGAGCGCGCGCGCGGCGCTGGCGAGATAAGTCGGAGTGCAGACGTTGGCGGGAAGGTTGCCCAAGTCTCTGGCAAAGCTCATGCCGCGTGCGACGGCCGCGCCGCGTTTGAGTGCTGCTGCGCCGGCGCTCAACTCGGCGCGCGACGTGACAAGCAGAATCAACCGGCGCAAAACGTGCACCGGTTCGCGCTTGCTTTTCATACGGTTGAAACGATAGGTCATGTCGCCCGCAACAATCGCCGCCTGACAGACGCGCCACGCGATATCGCGCCCCTTGACGACGGCGGACAGACAGAGCACGGCGTCGTCGGCGCCGCTTTGATTGATCGCATTAACCGCTTGACTGACCGCATTGCGGAAGCCGCGATCGTCGAAATCGCGCTCGGGGCCAAGCCCGACCAACAGCACGCGCTCGGCGGCGACGTGCGGCACCTGGTGCAGCATGAGCGTTGTGCCGGCTTTGCCTTCCATGTCGCCGCGCTTGAGAATTGCGGATAGATGACCGCGCGTAACACGATCGAGCGCCGCGCCCGCAACGGTGAGCTTGCGCGGATCGAACACGCCGACCACAATGCAGCCGGCGTGGATGCGCTCCGGATCGCCGCTTTGTATGTTAAATTCCACCGCAGACTCCAAGAGGTAAAATGACGTTATTAGCCTCTGATTATCTTCGTAATCCCGTCAAAAATCAAAGCGCATCCGGTTGAAAATCTTCCGTCATTCGTTAGTGCGCGAATGCGCCGGCACCGCGGTAGCGACGTTCATCGTGCTGCTCGGCATCACGCTCGCGACCCAACTCGTACGTTTTCTCGGTCTTGCCGCGGGCGGATCCGTCACGTTTACCGGCGTATTTGCGCTGCTGGCGCTGAGCTCGTTCAACTATCTCCCGGTACTGCTGTCGCTGACGCTGTTCATAGCGGTGCTGATGACGTTGACGCGCAGTTATCGCGACTCGGAAATGATCGTATGGTTCAGCTCCGGCATGAGCCTGACCGCCTGGATCCGGCCGGTGCTATGGTTCGCCGTGCCGGTTGTGATCCTGATCGCGGTGCTGAGCCTGATGCTGTCGCCGTGGGCGATTTCCAAGAGCGAGGACTTCAAAAGCTACATGGACAATCGCGACGATGTGTCGCAGGTGACACCCGGGGTATTCCGTGAGTCCAAGCAGAACGAGCGCGTATTTTTCGTCGAAAACGTGAACGAAGGCGAAAACATGGTCGCCAACGTATTCGTCAGCTCAACTCAGCACCAGAAAACCGGGATCATGGTGGCAAAGCGCGGTTTTTTGCAAACTGTCGAGAACGGCGATCGCTTTCTGGTGCTGCTCAACGGCAGGCGTTACGAGGGCGTGCCCGGCACGATCGAGTACAAGATCAGCGAATTCGAGCGCTACGCGATGCGCATAGAAACTCGCGATATCAAGTCAGGGATGCCTTCGGCGAAATCGCTGCCGACATTGGACCTGTTGCGAAATCCCAGTTCGATCTATCTGGGCGAACTGACCTGGCGCATCGGGCTACCACTGTCGGCGCTGGTGCTGGCGTTGCTGGCAATCCCATTGTCATTTGTCAATCCGCGTGCGGGCCGCTCGTTGAATCTGGCACTGGCGATTCTCGTGTACATGATATACAACAACGTTCTTAGCATAGCGCAGGCATGGGTTGGCCAGGAGCGCATCGGCCTCGCGGCCGGCCTGTGGGGCGTGCATGTCATCATGTTGCTGATATTGGCTCTTCTTTTTTTCCGGCGCCTGACTCTGTACTCGATTTTCCGCTACATCAAATGAAAATCATCAAGCGCTATGTGGCGGCTGAAATTACGACTTCAACGTCGCTCGTGTTTGCGGCGTTGCTCATGTTGTTTGCATTTATCGACCTGATTCATGAGCTGGGCGAGCTTGGCAAGGGGGCGTACCGGCTGCCGCATATGATCGCGTATGTACTGTTGAGCGTGCCCGGCCATGTCTACGAATTGTTTCCGATTGCCGCTCTGATCGGCACGCTGTTCGCATTGGCGCAGCTGGTGGCCAGCTCCGAGTACACGGTGATGCGGGTATCGGGCGTATCGGTGCCACGCATGGCGCTAATGCTGGTCAGGGTCGGTCTGCTGTTTTCGGTGCTCACTTTCGCAATCGGAGAATTCGCCGCACCGCCCGCGGAGCAGCTCGCACAACAGCTTCGCGCCAAAGCAATCACCGGCGTGATAGCGCAGGAATTCCGTTCCGGTCTGTGGGTCAAGGACGATCGTAATTTTGTTAATGTCTCGCAGGTGCTGCCGGACTCAGTGCTAGTGGGAGTGCAGATCTATGAATTTGACGCCGACCACCGGCTGCGCAAAATCAGTCAGGCGCAGCGCGGCGAGTATCTGCGCAACAATTTCTGGCGGCTTCGCGATATAGTGCAGACGAGTTTCGAGGGAACCAGGACACAGGTAAGCCACATTGCCGAGGCTGACTGGCGCTCGGTGCTCGATCCAAACCTGCTGAGCGTGCTGCTGGTCGTGCCGGAGCAGATGTCGGCATGGAATCTTTATTCTTATGTTCAGCACTTGCGCGAAAACAACCAACAGACGTCGCGCCACGAAATCGCCTTCTGGAACAAGCTGATCTATCCGTTTGCGGTGCTGGTGATGATGGTGCTGGCGCTGCCTTTCGCGTATTACCAGCAACGCGTGGGCGGAATCGGCGCCAAGGTGTTCGCGGGCATTATGCTTGGCATCGGTTTCGTCACGCTCGGACGGCTATTCACCTATCTTGGCCTGCTGCGCGACTGGCCCCCGTTTTGGAGCGCGATTTTGCCGACGCTATTGTTCCTGGGTCTGGCGACGGCAATGATGTGGTGGGGCGAAAGACGATAGTTTTAAGTCGCACGGTTAAGGGTCGTTGATCCCGAATTCTGAAACTAGCACGACACGATACGCGTTCCGGCTAAGCGATCGTGCAGGAACTGGCGCTCGCGATCGAATAATGCCCACACCAGCCCGAGTCCGCACAGGCCGAGACCGAGCAAAGCGAACAGATAGCGGCAGACCCCGGTCGCCGGCGAGATTGCACTGCCGCTGCGGGTGACCAGGCGGATGCGCCAGGTTTGCATCGGCAATGTCTGCCCACCGTGCGTCCAGCAGTACACGAAATAGGCGGCCGTCACGGCGAGCAGGTACAGCTGCAACAGCGGACGCGCAAACGCCGGATCGAGGCTGCGGGTCAAGAACAGGAATGCCGCACCGCTAATAAAGAGAAGCGCGGCAATCAGCAGCGATTCATAACACAAACTGCCCAGCCGCCGCGCCAGCCCTGCGTTCACGGTTGGTGCAGTCAGCGCCGGTTGATCGTCCAAACAGAAGGTCTAAATTCGTGCTACTGGACGTTGCCGTCGCTGGCCGTTTCGCCGCTTGATTCAGGCTTCACCGCCAACGACTGCTGATATTGCTGCCACTGCGCTTTGATTTGCTCGCGTTTCTCGGGCGGCATCTTTTTGATCTTCAGATATTTTTCGCGCGCGACGCGGCGCTGTTCCGGAGTGAGCTTGGCCCAATCTTTCATGCGCGTTTGCAGCCGCTCCTGCTCAGCCGGCTTCATTTTCGGAAAAGAGTCGGCGACCTTGATCCATTTCTTGCGACGCGGCGTGTCGAGCTCTTGCCATTGCTCTTGCAACGGCGCCAGCACTTGCTGCTGCGCAGGCTTCAACTCAGACCATGCAGGTTTGGCTGGCTTGACCTGGGGCGACGCGTCAGTTTTGGGCTGCACAGGCGCAGCAGCAGGTACCGGCGCGGCGAAACTCAGGCAGACAACTAGTGCAATGAGCGTTTTAGCCATGCCTCGAAGTCACTGTCCAAATAAGCATTGATGGGCAGTTCGCCGGTAAGCAGGCTCGTATCGATGTCGGCAATATCGTTGGCCTGAGTCGTCACCTGCCAATAAGTGACGCCGATCAAGCTCAGCAGCAAAAGGCCAAGCGCGAGCAAATTGCGCGCGTTGAAGTAGCGGCTGCGACCCGCAAGAAATGCAATATTGCCCGCCCACGCGAGTCCGAATATCGGCTGTGGCGTTTCACGGTAACGGTCGAGCGCTGCCTTGCGTGCTGACTGCAACTGGTACAGCGTACCCTGCTTGATATGGTCCAGACCATGATCCAGGTGCTGGACGATTTTCCCTGCCAGTTCCTGTTCATTCATAATGACACTCCCTTATCTTTCAGTAGCAGCGCCAGTGCATGGGTGGCACGCGAGCAATGCGTTTTCACGCTCCCCGCAGAGCATCCCATCGCGGCTGCCGCTTCTGCGACATCCATATCTTCCCAATAACGCAGGAGGAATGCCTGACGTTGACGCTCGGGTAGTTTTTGGAGTGCTTTTTCAATAATTTCAAGTATTTGAGATTGCTCGAGCCGATCGGAAGGCGCCTCCTGCGGATTGGAGCCCGACTGAACCTCCAAAGTTTCCAGCGGGTCATGGTCGTCTTCGTCGCCTCCAGCCAGCGACGACACCTGCGTGGTCCACATCGAACGTACTTTCTGGCGCCGAAAATGATCGCGGATCGTATTCTGCAAAATGCGCTGGAACAGCAGCGGCAGTTCTGTGCTTGGGCGTGTTGAATACTTGTCGGCGAGTTTCATCATCGTATCCTGCACAATGTCGAGCGCGAATTGATCGTCACGCACTGCGAACAGTGCTTGTTTAAACGCGCGACGTTCGACGGTGGCGAGAAAATCCGAAAGTTCCTTCCGCGTAGCCAGTGGAATCCGCCTCGATGTTGAGCCTGACTGTCGCAGGCTTTTCGTTATTGTGATAAGACGCGTCAACATTTGCGTATGCACTCTAACTCTATAATAACGCCAAGTACATTGCGGCGTTGACCAACACCACCATGCGCGTCACATCCGGAAGCCATCTTAACAAAACAGTTTAGGGCCGCAAGTCGGGTTGCATAGGCCACTGCGTAGATGCTGGTATCATGCTGTTTAATCAGATATTTAGCTTGACCAAAGCGCACGCAAAAGGTATCGTCCGCGGTTCGGTGTTTTTTTAGGATTTGATAAGGTCCGGGTATGGAATTGAGCGGCGCTGAGATCGTGGTGCGGTGCTTGCAGGCCGAGGGAGTCGAATATGTGTTCGGCTATCCCGGCGGCGCGGTATTGTTTCTCTACGACGAGCTTTTCAAGCAGGACAAAGTCAAGCATATATTGGTTCGCCACGAACAGGGCGCAATCCATGCGGCGGACGGTTATTCGCGCTCGACCGAAAAAGTAGGAGTCGCGCTGGTCACCTCAGGCCCTGGCGTTACCAACTCGGTGACCGGCATCGCGACTGCGTACATGGACTCGATCCCGCTGGTGATCATCACCGGACAGGTGCCGACGCACGCGATCGGCCAGGACGCGTTCCAGGAATGCGATACCGTCGGCATTACGCGTCCGTGTGTGAAGCATAACTTTCTCGTCAAGGACGTGAAGGACATCGCGATTACGATGAAAAAAGCGTTCTACATCGCGACAACCGGCCGCCCCGGACCGGTGGTGGTCGACATCCCGAAAGATGTCACGAATCATAAAGCCGAATTCGAGTATCCGAAGTCGATCCACATGCGTTCCTACAATCCGGTGGTGAAGGGACACGCCGGTCAGATCAAGAAGGCGGTGCAGATCCTGACCCATGCCAAACGGCCGATGATTTACACCGGCGGTGGCGTCGTGCTCGGGAACGCCGCGCCGGAACTCGCTCAGCTCGTGCATACGCTCGGCTTTCCGTGCACCAATACGCTGATGGGGCTCGGCGCGTACCCGGCGACCGACAGCCAGTTCCTCGGCATGCTCGGCATGCACGGCACCTACGAAGCCAACATGGCGATGCAGCATTGCGACGTGCTGCTCGCAATCGGCGCGCGCTTCGATGACCGTGTGATCGGCAATCCCAAGCATTTCTTCGAAGAGCCGCGCACGATTATCCATATCGACATCGATCCGTCGTCAATCTCCAAACGCGTCAAAGTCGACGTGCCTATTGTTGGGAACGTGCGCGAGGTGCTGCAGGAATTGACCAAACAACTCCAGGCATCAAAAGATAAGCCCGATGCCGAAGCGCTCACAGCGTGGTGGGAACAAATCAAGTTGTGGCGCGAGCGCGACTGCCTGAAATACGATCGCAAGGCCAAAATCATCAAGCCGCAGTACGTGATCGAAGCGCTGTACGAGGTGACCAAAGGCGATGCTTTCGTGACCTCGGACGTCGGCCAGCACCAGATGTGGGCGGCCCAGTTCTACAAGTTCACCAAGCCGCGGCGCTGGATCAACTCGGGCGGACTCGGCACCATGGGCTTCGGGCTGCCTGCGGCAATGGGCGTGCAGCTTGCGCATCCGAAGGCGACGGTCGCGTGCGTGACCGGCGAGGCAAGCATCCAGATGTGCATCCAGGAGCTGTCGACCTGCAAACAGTATCATCTGCCGATCAAGATCGTGAATCTCAATAACCGCTACATGGGCATGGTGCGGCAGTGGCAGGAATTTTTCCACGGCAATCGCTATGCGGAATCGTACATGGATGCGCTGCCAGACTTTGTGAAGCTTGCTGAATCGTATGGCCACATTGGCATGCGCATCGAGAAGCCGGGCGAGGTCGCGGACGCGATGAAGGAAGCGTTCGCGCGCAAGAAGGACCTCGTGTTTCTGGATTTCGTCACCGACCAGACCGAGAACGTGTTTCCAATGGTGCCCGGCGGCAAGGGACTGTCGGAAATGATTCTGGTATAGATAACAGGCATGCGACACATCATCTCCGTTTTGCTGGAAAACGAAGCCGGTGCGCTGTCGCGCGTCGCTGGTCTATTCTCCGCGCGCGGCTACAACATCGAGTCCCTGACCGTGGCGCCAACCGAGGACGCGTCGCTGTCGCGCATGACCATCGTGACCACCGGATCGGACGAAGTGATCGAGCAGATCAACAAGCAGCTCAACAAACTGATTGAAGTGGTGAAAGTGGTCGACCTATCCGATGGCGATCACATCGAGCGTGAATTGATGCTGGTCAAGGTGCGCGCCCTCGGCAAGGACCGCGAGGAAATGAAGCGCATGGCCGATATTTTTCGCGGACGCATCATCGATGTCACCGACAAGGATTACACCATCGAGTTGACAGGGACCGGATCCAAACTCGACGCTTTTCTGAGTGCAATTGACCGCGGCGCGATTCTGGAAACGGTGCGTACCGGGGCGTCAGGCATCGGTCGCGGCGATCGAGTTTTGAGAGTCTAGCGATCGGCGTTCAGCGGTCAGCTTCGCGAGCATCGAACCAACACTGATTGCTGATTGCTGATTGCTGATAGCTGACTGCTGACAGCTTCAACCAACGGGGAAAATCATGAAAGTCTATTACGATAAAGATGCAGACCTGTCGCTGATAAAAGGCAAGAAGGTCACCATCGTCGGTTATGGCTCGCAAGGCCATGCGCATGCGCTCAATCTCAACGATTCCGGGGTCAAGGTAACCGTGGGTTTGCGCCGGGACGGAGCGTCGTGGAATAAGGCGAAGACAGCGGGCCTCAACGTCAAGGAAGTTTCGACCGCGATCCAGGGCGCCGATTTCGTGATGATGTTGATGCCCGACGAGCATATTGCGAAAGTCTATCGTGACGACGTCGCAGCCGGTATCAAGAAAGGCGCAACGCTCGCATTCGCGCACGGATTCAACATCCATTACGGACAGGTCGTGCCGCGCGAGGATCTCGACGTGGTGATGGTGGCGCCCAAGGCGCCTGGCCATACCGTGCGCTCGACCTACGTACAAGGGGGCGGCGTGCCGATGCTGATTGCGCTCCACCAGAATCCTTC
>DASYSI010000269.1:0-17156 GCA_036003485.1 Burkholderiales bacterium
CGCTATTGGCTGCACCGTGCCTGTCATCGCTTCACTATGCTGTGGCGGTTGCACGAGGTCCATCATTCTCCGGAACTTCTCTATACTCTCAATACGGCACGTTTTCACCCGTTCGAGAAAATCCTCCATTTTTCATTGGATACGGTGCCATTTCTGATGCTCGGTGTCGCTGCGGAGGTAATGGCCGGGTACTTTCTGCTTTATGCCGTCAATGGCTTTTTTCAACATAGCAACCTGCATCTTCGATACGGCTGGCTCAACTACGTCGTAGGGAGCGCTGAAACACATCGCTGGCATCATGCGCGCGATCCCAAAATCGCGGCCTGCAACTTCAGCAATACGACTATCGTTTGGGATCTGGTCTTTGGTACTTGGTATCTCCCGAAAAATAAAACGATCGACGATATCGGCATTCTTGACAAGGCTTATCCGCGGGGTTTCTGGGCACAAATGATGACGCCATTTGGTCGCAAAAGCTGATCTCAAGTGACCGTAGATGTCAGGAACGCGCCTCGTCAACGTTTTCTTAGTGCTTGTTTTGCGGCTGGTCCGATTGTATTGGGGACGAAAGATTGCCGTTGCGGTGAAGAATCCCATGCGCGTTCAGCACCTATTACTGATGCGCATCGTTCGACAGAACAAAGACACGACCTTTGGCCGCAAATGGCGATTCGACGAAGTTGCTTGCTACGCCGATTTTGCCCGGTGTGTCCCCGTCGGGGATTACGAATCATTGCGGCCGTACATTGATGAGGAAATCGAACACAGAACGCCTGCTCTGACTACTGAATCGCCGCATTGTTATGCACGAACCAGCGGCACGACGGGGAGACCGAAAGACATCCCCATCACCCGCTCGTATTTAGCCGCACTGCGTGGAATTAATCACACCGCCGTTTCATATCAGCAACGGGTCTGCCCCGAAGCGTTCGCCGGCAGCATTCTAGTAATTCATAGCCCAGCTGAAGAAGGGACTCTCGCTAACGATAAGCCATTCGGCTCTGCATCCGGCATGGTTGCGGGTGCCACTCCGGCGTTGATACGGGATAAGTATGTCGTCCCGAATGCAGTCTTTTCATTGGCCGATAGCCGCGTCAAGTATCTTCTGATACTACGCCTTGCGATGGCACGACCAGATATCACATACATAGGAACTGCAAATCCGACCACGCTGCTAACCTTGATAAAATTGTATCGAGAATATGAAGTCGCGCTTTTGAAGGATGTGAAAGCTGGAGGGTTCTTTCTATTCAATACGCTTTCCAATGAGGTGCAGTCTGCAATTGCATCTCGACTCTCGCCACTTCCCGCGCGCGCGGCAGAGCTCGAACGAGTCCATACGGCTGATTGCGTCCCGCGTTTCGCCGATCTTTGGCCCGCGCTTCGCCTCGTTGTAGTCTGGACCTGTGCAAGCGCCAGCATCGCCAGCACAGCTTTGCGGCGCGAATTGCCACTGCACGCACGCATGCTTGAACTCGGGTACTTATCCAGTGAGTTTCGCGGGACATTTACCATAGGAAAACGAGCGGGTTCGGGTCTACCCACGCTCGACACGCACTTTTTTGAATTCGTGGAGCGAGACAGGTGGGACCGGAGGGAACCGGAGTTCTTAACCATTGACCGCATACGCAAAGGAAGGGATTACTATGTTGTCGTCACCACGCCGTCAGGCCTGTATCGCTACTTTATCAACGACCTGGTTCGCGTTACGGGCCATTTGCATCACACCCCTCTCATCAGGTTTGTACGCAAGGGCAAAGGCGTAACCAACATTACTGGAGAGAAACTTTACGAGAATCAAGTGCTCGAAGCTGTACAAAAGGCAGTGGCCGAGGTGGGTGTTGCAACGCAGTTCGTAATGATGCTTGCAGACGAAGTGGCGCTTTGCTATCGCCTATATGTCGAGGCCGACCCGGGTACCAGGCCGAACGCGACGCGAATTGCACAGTCCGTAGATGCAAGACTAATGGAACTGAATATTGAGTACCTTGCCAAACGCGAAAGTCAGCGGCTATGTCCAGTAACTGCCCATTGGCTCGCAGCGGGAACAGCCGATGCATACAAGCAGTTCTGCATTCAGAAAGGCCAGCGTGAAGGCCAGTTCAAATTCATTGCCCTTGCATATCGCAAGGATGTTATCTTTGATCTCGACGCACGGGTCGAGGCTGACTGACGCGTGATCCTAGAGTCTGCAAAGCCATACGCGTTAAGAATTCCGTTCGCGGTCGCCTTTAAACACGCGGCAGCCGAGCGCGATGTAACGCAAACTATTTTGGTGAATGCCGAATCCAGTAACGGCATCGTAAGCTACGGCGAGGGATGTCCCCGGGAATACGTCACTGGCGAAACGCTCGCCACCGCAAAAGCGTTCGTCATTGAACATCTTGAAGACTGGCGGAAGTCCATTCATAACGTCGACAGTTTAGCCAGTTGGATCGATCATCACCGGCGCGACATCGATTCGAACGCGGCGGCCTGGACTGCTGTCGAGCTTGCTCTGCTGGACCTTCTGGGCAAGGAGGCAAAACAGTCGGTTGAATCACTGCTCGCCGTTCGGGCATTAACCGGGAAATTTCGATACACGGCGATCTTGGGCGATTCAGCGCCGAGCCAATTCGAGGCGCAGCTGAAAACATATCTACGATCGGGTTTCCGCGATTTCAAAATCAAGCTATCTGGAGACTGGAAACGAGATTTGTCCAAAACGCATGCGCTGTTAGCCTCCGGCATTGATCCACACGGCGTGCGCGCGGATGCCAATAATCTTTGGCAATCTGCGGATGCCGCGATTGCCGACCTCAAGGCGATTGGATATCCGTTTTCCGCAATTGAAGAACCCCTGCAGACAGGTGATTTTGACGGTATGCGCCGTCTCGCTTCGGCGCTCAATACCAAGATAGTACTTGATGAAAGCATGCTTCGGATATCGCAGCTCGACCTGCTTGCCGGCACGCCATCGGTGTGGACCATCAACGTGCGCATATCCAAGACGGGTGGCTTGCTGCGCTCTCTCGAATTTGTGGAACAATTGCGCGCGCGCGGCCTGCGCATGATACTTGGAGCACATGTGGGAGAAACAAGCATACTCACTCGTGCCGCCTTAACCGTCGCCAACTGCGCACAGGATATTCTCATCGCTCAGGAAGGCGCGTTTGGCACTCACCTGCTCACACGCGATATTACCGATCCCCCGATCATGTTTGGTGAGGGAGGAATCGTCGATGTGTCGCTGCTGGAAATCGCCCAAACTCACGGCTTTGGGCTGGCCCTGCTCCAGCCGATACCGCACATCACCGCACTGTAGCAGTTGAATACACACCCCTGACCGTAAAGCCGTCTTGGCTCGGCTCTCTTCGCGCGGAGTCTTTCGCTTTATACCTAACGCCTTGCTGGCCGCGCAGGACGCGGCGGCCGCAGCCGCGCCGCAAGCGCGGCGAGCGCCTGTCCCCGGTGGCTGATACGGTTTTTGTGTTCGGGCGCCAGCTCGGCACTCGTCTTGCCCAATTCCGGAATCCGGAACAGCGGGTCGTAGCCGAAGCCGCCGCTTCCGCGTGGAGTTTTCGCGATCTCCCCGTGCCACTCAGCCTCGCATATCAAGGGCTGAGGATCATCGGCGTATCGCATCAGCACGATCACGCAATAGTAATGCGCCGTGCGGTTCGGTTCGTCGGCTAGCAGGTCGAGCAGTTTCAGATTGTTGCGCTCATCCTGGTCTTCACGTTGTCGCATCGAGCCGCCCATCGGGTCGCCCGCAAAGCGCGCCGAATGCACCCCCGGCGCTCCTTTCAACGCATCAACGCAAAGGCCCGAATCGTCAGCCAGCGCCGGCAATCCGGTGCACCGGCTCGCATGGTGCGCCTTGACCAGCGCGTTTTCGACAAAAGTGAAATGCGGCTCATCGGCTGCGGCGACGCCGAGCGTCGATTGCGCGACAATTTCGATGTCGAGCGGAGCAAGAATGGCGCCGATCTCGTTCAGCTTGCCGAGGTTATTGGATGCAATAACGATTTTTTTCATGAAGTAGATCTGAGAAGAACTAAACCTACGCCGGATTTATGTCTTCAATGCCAATGTCTGGACTGCGGTCAGATGCCGGATTCCTTTTTGCGCAAGATCGAGCATCGCATCCATTTCGGCACGCGAGAATGGGCTGCCTTCGGCCGTTCCCTGCACCTCGATGAGTCCGCCGCTGCCGGTCATCACCACATTCATGTCGGTACCGCACGCCGAATCCTCCGCGTAATCCAGGTCGAGCACCGGCATGCCCTCGTAAACTCCAACCGACACCGCCGCAACCGAATCGAGCAGCGGTGAGGACGCGACCAGTTTTTTTTCCAGCATGTGGCTCACTGCGTCATGCACGGCGACGTAGGCGCCCGTAATGCTCGCGGTGCGCGTGCCGCCGTCGGCCTGGATCACATCGCAATCGATTTGCAGCGTACGCTCGCCCATTTTCCCGAGATCGACCACCGCGCGCAGCGCGCGGCCGATCAGGCGCTGGATCTCCTGCGTGCGCCCCGATTGCTTGCCGCGCGCCGCTTCACGGCCGCTGCGCGTGTTGGTCGCACGCGGCAGCATGCCGTATTCGGCGGTAAGCCAGCCCCGCCCCTTGCCTTGCAAAAACGGCGGTACCTTATCCTCGATACTAACGGTACAGATTACCTTGGTATCTCCGCACTCGATCAGCACCGAACCTTCGGCATGGCGCGTGTAGCCGCGCGTGATGCGGATAGTGCGTAACTCGTCGGGCTGGCGCTTGCTTGGCCGCATAATGTGCTATCTTCCCTGTGTTCAATAACGAAATAGCCGATAATATCGATCGTCGGCATCCTGCGTATTTTACGCTTCGCCCCTCACCTTTTACTCCTGACTGCTAAAACATGATCCACAGCATGACAGGATTTGCCAGCACGACGCGCGAGTTGTCCACCGCGGCACTCAATGTCGAACTGCGCTCGGTCAATCATCGCTATCTCGATCTCCAATTCCGGCTGCCTGAGGAATTGCGCGCGCTCGAACCCGGTCTGCGCGAGCTGATCGTCGCACGTCTGCAGCGTGGCAAGATCGAATGCCGCATCGGCCTTAATCCGCTGGCGGATGCACAGAAATCGCTCGACCTCAACAGCGACGTATTGAAGCAGTTGCGCGCGCTGAGCGAAAAGCTGCGCCTGGCATGGCCAAGCGTGCCCGGCCTCACTGCCGCGGAAATATTGCGCTGGCCCGGCATACTCGGCGCCGAAACGCTGTCGCTCGACGCGACGCGCGCCGTATGTCACGAAGCGCTGCAGTCGGTGCTCGAAGAATTCACTGCGTCGCGCGCGCGCGAGGGCGAGAAGTTGAAAGCGCTGCTGCTCGAGCACGTTGCCGCGATGGAACAACGCGTCGCCACTGTTGCGCCGCGCATGCCGCAGGTCATCGCGGCGTTTCAGGAAAAGCTCACTACCCGTCTGCGCGAAGCAATGGCAACCGGTGATGACGAGCGCATCCGTCAGGAAATTACGCTGTTCGCGAACCGCATCGACGTCAACGAGGAGCTCTCCCGGCTGGTCGCGCACTTCAGCGAAATCAGACGTGTCCTCGAGGCCGGCGGCGCGGTCGGCAAGCGGCTCGACTTCCTGATGCAGGAACTAAACCGCGAAGCGAATACGCTGGGCTCAAAGTCGGTGGACGTCGAAGTCACGAGGGTGGCGCTCGATCTGAAACTCCTGATCGAGCAGATGCGAGAACAAATCCAAAATATCGAGTGAGGTGTAAGGCCGTGAGGCGTAAAAGTGAAGAATCCAGCTGCGGATTAAGCCGCAATCATGCGCGGCGTCGATTTATTGATTTCAGGCGCCTCACCCGCCGCGCCCTTCCCCGGCCGTCATGACAGGCAGCCTCTTCATCGTTTGCGCGGCATCGGGCACCGGCAAGACCAGTCTCGTCAAGGAGCTGTTGAAAGCCGACCCCGGAATCAAGCTGTCGGTATCCTACACCACGCGCCAGCCGCGGCCGGGCGATGTCGATGGGCGCGAGTACCATTTCATATCGACGCAGGAATTCGAGGACATGATGGCACGCGGTGAGTTTCTCGAAAGCGCGCAGGTCCACGGCAATTATTACGGCACTTCGCA
This sequence comes from Burkholderiales bacterium, assembly GCA_036003485.1. GTDB lineage: Bacteria > Pseudomonadota > Gammaproteobacteria > Burkholderiales > SG8-41 > PALSA-1004. The sequence goes on from DASYSI010000269.1 coordinate 6,114, forward strand.
GAGCTGGATCGCCGCACAGCGCGACAGCGGCAGCGACATTCTGCTCGAAATCGACTGGCAGGGCGCGGCGCAGGTGCGAAAGTTGATACCCGATTGCGTCTGTATTTTCATTCTGCCGCCTTCACTCGAGGCTTTGACGGCGCGGCTCAACAACCGCGCGCAAGACCATCCGGAAGTGATCGCAAAACGTCTTGCCGCGGCGCGCGCGGAAATCAGCCATTTCACCGAGTTCGATTATGTTATTATCAACGACAAATTCGATGCTGCGGTGCGGGACCTGACCACCATCGTCCGCGCCCGGCGGCTGCTTCTTCCCGTCCAGCTGGCCCGTTACCATGAGTTGATTAACCGTTTGATGTAAAGGTGTTATATGGCACGCATCACCGTTGACGATTGCCTCAAGCTTATCCCCAACCGTTTCGAGCTGACGCTCGCGGCGACCTACCGCGCGCGTCAAATCACGAACGGCGCCGCGCCGATGCTGGAAGCCAACCGCGACAAAGCGACCGTAATCGCGTTGCGCGAACTGGCTGCCGGCAAATATGGCGTCGAGATACTCAATAAGACGCCGTCGTAAATTCAAGGGTAAGGGATGAGAGATGAAGCCCGGCACCCCGCACGGCCCGGTTTGATCTCATCCTTGCGCCTTTCGCCTTGATCCTTCCGGTGCTATGGCCGAAGCCGCAACGCTGTTCAAGGAGTGGGCGGGCTATCTCAAGCCGGAGGATGTGACGCGGCTCGAAACCGCGTACCACTTCAGCGAAGCGGCGCATAACGGCCAATACCGCGCTTCCGGCGACCCTTACATTTCACATCCGCTCGCGGTCGCGAATATCCTTGCGCAGCTGCACCTCGACCCGCAGGCGCTGACCGCCGCACTGCTGCATGACGTGGTAGAGGACACGTCAGTCACCAAGACCGAAATCAGCAGGAAGTTCGGCAAACCGGTGGCCGAGCTCGTTGACGGCGTGTCCAAGCTCGATCGCATTGAATTTGAGACCAGCGAGGAAGCGCAGGCCGAAAACTTTCGCAAGATGCTGCTGGCGATGGCACGCGATGTGCGCGTCATGTTGATCAAGCTCGCCGACCGGTTACACAATATGCGCACGCTCGATGCAGTGCCGGCGGCAAAGCGCAAGCGCGTCGCGCGCGAGACGCTCGAGATTTACGCGCCGATCGCGAACCGCCTCGGTTTGAACGGCATGTACCAGGAACTCGAAGATCTAAGCTTCCGTTACCTGTACCCGGCGCGCAATCGCGTGCTCTCGAAAGCGCTCAAGGCGGCGCGTGGAAACCGACGCGAGGTTGTCGGCAAAGTCGGAGAGACGATCAAGAAACGCCTCAAGCAGGACGGCATCGACGCCGTTTTGCATGGTCGCGAAAAACATCTTTTCAGCATTTACCGCAAGATGCGCGAAAAGCATCTGTCTTTCGCTAAGGTGCTCGACGTATTCGGCTTTCGCATCATCGTAAAGGACGTGCCGTCGTGTTATCTCGTGCTGGGCGCGCTGCACGGTCTCTACAAGCCGATTCCCGGCACGTTCAAGGACTATATTGCGATTCGCAAAGCGAACGGTTATCAATCGCTGCATACCACTCTGTTCGGTCCATTTGGCAGCCCGATCGAAGTGCAGATCCGCACCCATGAAATGCACAAGATCGCCGAGGCCGGCGTCGCGTCGCACTGGCTCTACAAGAGCTCGGATGCGTCACTTAACGAGTTGCAGAAAAAAACACACCAGTGGCTGCAAAGCCTGCTTGAGATTCAGTCCGGCGGCGGAGATTCGATCGAATTCCTCGAGCATCTCAAAGTCGACTTGTTTCCAGACGAGGTCTACGTATTCACACCGAAAGGCAAGATCTTATCTCTGCCGCGTGGCGCGACCGCGGTTGATTTTGCCTACGCCGTGCACACCGACATCGGTAACCGCTGCGTCGCGGTCAAAATCAACGACGAGCTGGTCCCGCTCAGGACCGAGCTCAGAAACGGCGATCGCGTAGAGATCATCACGGCCTCGCACGCCAAGCCCAATCCTCTATGGCTTAACTATGTCATCACCGGAAGGGCGCGATCGCATATCCGGCATTTCCTCAAAACAGTACAGTCGCAGGAATCGGCGCAGCTTGGCGAAAGGCTTCTGAATCAGGCGCTCGCCGCGGTTCAGCCGGGCGTCGCCGAAATCACGGAAGCACAATGGAACAAGCTGCTCAAAGAAACCGGCGCCAAGTCACGTACCGACATACTCGCCGACATCGGGCTTGGCAAGCGGTTGAGCGCGGTCGTGGCGCGGCGGTTATTGTCGCGCGGCGAAAGCACCGCAGAAGAACGCAAATCTGCCGGACCGGTGCTGATCCGCGGTTCAGAAGGCATGGCGGTGCAGTTTGCACAATGCTGCATGCCGATTCCGGGCGATCCGATCATCGGCCTTATCAATAAAGGTCAGGGCATGGTGATCCATACCCACGACTGTCCGGCAATCGCGAAGACGCGCGCCGATCCGGATAAGGTATTCGACGTCGATTGGGCGCCCGAGACCAAGAAGCTCTTCAATGTCAGCATCAAGCTGGTAGCGATGAATCAGCGCGGCGTGCTGGCCAAGGTCGCTGCCGAAATTGCCGAGGCGAACTCCAACATCGACAACGTCGCGGTTGACCCCCAAGAAGGCGATCAATACGCCACCCTGCAGTTCACGCTGCAGGTCGCGAACCGGCTGCACCTGGCGCAGATCATGCGCGCGTTGCGGCGGCTCCCGGAAGTCATCCGAATCACGCGTGTAAAAACCTGAAACCTGCTAAACCAAACACGTTAAAGGCAGATCGGGCGTATTGAGTCCGGATCGGAACGCCTTGCACGCTAAGCACTCAATATCTACTTTTGTCGCCGGCAGATGTCGTATCCGTCCTGCCATCCCTGCGCGTAGCTTGAATCTGTCTTAAAACGGGTATCGTCACGTTTGCGGGCGGCGTTAGGCTGCGCACTTGCGCAGCCTTCGGCATAGCCCTGTTTGAAGCCGGGCGGATAACCGGAGAGGTTGATTTTGGAACCAGGCGCAGGCGTCGGACTCGGAGTCGGCGCCGTACTCGGCTGAGCAGCACAACCCACAAGAATCACCGACGCGACTAGCGCGATCCATCGCATCATTTTCTTGCTTCAGCCGGCCATGGCGTCGCGTCCGAAAACGATGGCTCGGCGAACACCAGCATTGACGACGCCGGGACGGACTCCCAGTGCTGCGCCGAATCCGAATGTGCGTGCGGGATGAGGCCGATTATCATGGCAATGCCGATCATGCTGAATAGGGTCGCGGTAATCCCCGCAATCCATAGCATCGCGTAAAGAAAGTCGTTTCTGCCCGATCCCTTTGAGCCTAGCATTTTGATGTTCATGGTGGCCTCCTGCCTGCGAGTCGCGTGGTGGGCGACATTCGTTAGAACTTTTCGCGACTCGGGCTGGCCGGGACGCGGAAACGCATCCCGCGTCGTGATTTAGCAAATCACGTGCCATGCTGGCATTGTTCCCATAGATCATGTAGATAGCCATCATGTTGCGCTTGGAGAGCCACAGCGTTTGTCGCAGGCGAGCGACGCGTGCAGGAATCGTTCCGGCGAGTGCGTTGATCTGCATGCCAATTTTTTGTCGCCCGGCGGCGACCAAAGCGGTGCTGCCTGGAGCTTGGGCAAAAGCGTTGCTATTTGAGAGCCTTGAACAGTGCCGGGTCGAGTGCGTGCCGCTGTAGGAGCTTGTAGAACTCGGTTCGGTTGCGCTGCGCGAGCCGCGCCGCCTGCGACACATTGCCGCCGGTCATCTTGAGCAGTCGCGTCAGGTATTCGCGCTCGAATTGTTTGCGCGCCTGCTCGAACGACGCGAACTCGGTTTGCTGATATTTGATCGCCTGCTGCACGAGCGCGAGCGGCACCAGCGGCGCATTGCACAGAGCCACCGCCTGTTCGATGACGTTGTAGAGCTGGCGCACATTGCCGGGCCACGCGGCAGAGATCAGCATTTCCAACGCTTCCGCAACGATGCCGTTGATGGTCTTATTGTATTTTTTGGTGAGCGTCGCGAGAAAATAGTTCGCGAGCAATGGAATATCTTCACGCCGCTCGGATAAAGGCGGCAGCCTGAGCGCAACGACATTGAGACGGTAATACAAATCTTCACGGAACCGGCCTTCCGTCATTTCCGTCTCTATGGTGCGATGCGTCGCGGATATCACGCGCACGTCAACGCTGAAACTTTGCGCAGCGCCAACCGGCCGCACCTGCATTTCCTGCAGCACACGCAGCAGCTTTACCTGCAGAGGCAACGGCATGTCGCCGATTTCGTCCAGGAAGAGCGTGCCTTTGTCGGCAGTTTGAAACAGGCCCTTGTGATCGCGCACTGCGCCTGTAAAGGAGCCTTTGACGTGGCCGAACAGCTCAGATTCGAGCAATTGTTCGGGGATAGCACCACAGTTGATCGCGATAAAAGGGTATTCGCGGCGCGTGCTCGCGTTGTGTATAGCCTGTGCCAACAATTCCTTGCCGGTGCCGGAGTCGCCGTAGATGAATACGCTCGCGTCGCTTGCCGCTACCAGCCGCGCCGTGGCGATGACGTCCTCCATTGCGGGATTACGCGTAACGATCGCAGAGCGCCATTCATCGGAAGAGTTCTGCGGCTCCCCAGCGATGCCGCCGCCGACCGCAAGTGCACGCTCGACCTCCGTAAGCAAGGCTTGCGCGTCGAAAGGCTTGGTCAGATACCCAAATACGCCGCGTTTGGTAGCGTCGACAGCATCCGGTATCGTACCGTGAGCCGTCAGTACGATTACGGGAAGCGTCGGATAGGTTCGATGAATGATATCGAACAATGCGATGCCGTCCATTCCGCCCATCCTGAGATCGGTCACGACGAGATGCGGCCGCGTCACGCTCAATTGCGCGAGCGCTTTTTCCGCGCTGGCGACCGCGGTAACGTCGTAGCCCGCGGACTTGAGCCGGATTGTCAGCAGCCGCAGCAAATCGGGGTCGTCATCGACCACGAGAATTTTTCGCGCAAGATCACTCATCGCCGTTTTGACCCACCACCCGGATCGCGCTCGATCAGGCTCTTCTCGAGAGACATCAGCGCTTCGAGCTTCTGTTGCAGATCCTGGCCCCGCCGTTGTTCCTGGATTTGCGCGCCTACCATGTAGGCAAGACCGTGCAAAACAGCATGCTGGTTCCTAAGCAAAGGTTCGAGCGTGTCGAGTGCGCGCGCATCATCGTTGAACGAGGTGCCCGGCACACTCAACGAAATCGCATAGCGTACACGATTGAATTCGGATCTGGATTTGATAAAGCGCTGACGCGCGGTCTCGTAATCCTTGACGCGTTCGGCAGCCGGCAGCTTGCGCACATACTCGTAATACATGAGCAGGCTCTCAGCGTCTCCCGCAGGGCGCCTGGCGCCTGTTCTGGTCCAGGGTTCAGCGCCGTATTCTGGAATGGGCCGCGTGCCACAACCTGGACACGGCTCCCCCGTGGCATCCGGACCGGGCTCGCTCGTACTACCCGGGGCGGGCTCCGTCGTGGCATCCGGGCTGGGCGGCGCAGCGCAGCCTGTCATCAGCAACGAAATCACGATGACGAGCAGCCACGGTCTCACGCCGCCTCCACCGATCTCAGCGGCAGCCGTACACGCAGATGAGCGCCCCGCGCGCCGGTTTTGGCGATAACTTCGACGCTGCCCCCGTGCGCCGCGGCGTATTCCTTCACGATCGATAAGCCGAGACCACTGCCTTTCACCGGACCCGAAGCGCGAATCCGGCCCTGATAGAATGGCTCGAAAATACGCTGCGCGTCGGCTGCTGCGATGCCCGGACCTTCGTCCATCACGTCAAGCGTGAAGCTCCCGGCCTCGCATTGCATGTTTACTGTGATAACTCCTCCTTCGGGTGAATACCTGATCGCGTTTGAAATCAGATTATCCAGCATTACACGAATTTTCTCTTTGTCGGCAGTCAACGTGTCGGCAACTGACTGTGTTCGCAGCGTCAGATTCCTTGCCTGCAAGGTGAGTTTCTGATTTTCCGCAACACCTTCCAGAATCTTCCGCGGGTCGACTGTTCGGAGCTCGAGTTTCAGCTTATGAAACTGAATCGCACCGTAATCGAGCAATTCCTCGATTTGCTGCTGCAATTCTATACTGTTATGGCGCAGGATTTGAACGATCTCGTGCTGCGCGGGAGTTAGTGTGCCGACGACATCGTCGGCCAGCAGTTGCGCACCTTCGCGCAGCGCAGTGAGTGGCGTCTTCAAATCGTGCGATATCTGCTGCAGGAAACGGTTTTTCTGCTGTTCGATATCGATCAGACTTCGCCGCATCCATTCCAAGCGCTCCCCGAGGTACTCGAGATCTGCGGGACCGCTGACGACGATCGGAGAATTGAAATTACCGTCACCGAGCTCGTGAATCGCGGCATCGATTTGCCGGATCGGGCGTGAAATCAGAACTGTGAAGCCAGTTATCAAAAAGAGCATTACCGGGATGAGGGCCAACGCCTGCCACAGCATGATGCGCTGCGCTTGATCCGCGGTTTCGCGCATTGAGTCGACTTCGCGGTCGATCAGGCGGCCGCTTTTAGCCGTGATTGCCTGAACGCGATCGGAAAGCCCGGCAAACCGCGTGACCTGCGCCTGCAGGATCGCCGGCATAAGAGTCTCGTCTGACAGCGCGCCGAATATTTCCTGCTCGATCTTGAGGATCGTTTCCAGATCGGCACGCTGCTCCGCGCCGAATGGCAAATGCATCAATTGTGCCGCCGTATCCCGGAATTGCACGCGGTTGATCTGGTAGGCGTCAAGCAGGCTGCGATCTTTCAGGATTACAATCTGGCGCGCGCTGCGTTCCATCGCGAGCAACAACTCATTCAGGCGACGGCTGCTTTGCGTCGCCTGTACGGCCTGATAGACGGCAGTTTGACTCCGATTGGCAAGCCGATCGACGGCCACAAAGCTCGTGACCAATGCGATCGCAAGCGGCAAGACGACCAGTATGAAACCGATCAGCAGCAACATGAGAAACGATCGCGGGTAGCGCATCACGCGAGATTACAAGCATTTGCCGAACCTTGACAACCAGCAGCGAAGCGCGATGGACTCGATACCGTCGCCTGAAGTCGCGCTGCGATCGCGTTAATCCACGTGACAATAAAGAAAAGCCCGGTAAAATCCGTCCCTGATCCGGCCACTTCGCGCAGATGATCAGACGCGAGCCACGCCATTGCGCACACCATGACCCATCTCGAGTTCCTGCCACAGTTTCCGCTGCCTGCTAATCCGCTCGCGCTGTTCGGCGTGCTATTGCTGGTCGGCGCGCTCGGCGGCGAGCTGACGCGGCGCGTGCTTAACCTGCCGCGCATTACCGGTTATGTGCTGATCGGACTCACGCTCGGAGCGAGCGGGCTTAATGTGCTCGATGCGAAAATGCTCGCATACACAAGGGTATTTCTCGACGTCGGGCTCGGCCTCGTTCTGTTCGAACTCGGCCGCCGACTGAACCTTATGTGGCTCACCGGTGATCGCTGGCTGCTGGTAATGGCGAGCGCCGAGAGCTTGCTCTCATTCGGCTGCATGTTCGGCGCGCTGGTCTGGTTCGACATCAAGCCGCTTCATGCCGCAGTGGCGGCTGCAATCGGCATTTCTTCCTCGCCGGCGATCGTGATGCTGGTCGCGCGGGAATTGCATGCCGAGGGCCAAGTGACCGAGCGCGCGCTAAACCTGGTCGCGATCAACAGCGTGATAGCGTTTGTGCTGGTGACGATGCTGCTCTCGTGGATCCACCGCGAATATCACGCGGGGGTATTCGTCATGGTGCTGCATCCGGCCTATATTTTGAGCGTGTCGCTGTTCGCCGGATATCTGGCGAGCCTGGTTGCGCTGGGATTGGCGCGCTGGTTCGGCAAGCAGGCCGAAATGCACATCGCATTGCTTCTCGCCGTGATCGTGGCGCTCGTCGGAGCTGCCGAGACGCTCAAATTCTCGGTTCTTATTGCGCTGCTCGCGTTCGGCGTGCTGGTCAAAAATCTCGACCGCGATCATGCGCTGATGCCGGTGGACGTTGGGCGTTTTGGGCAGATATTTTTTATCGTGCTGTTCGTAGCGACCGGCGCGATGCTTAAAATTACCGATCTGGTGGCGAGCGGCGCGATCGCCGCCATCTACATCGCGGCGCGCTTCGTCGGCAAATCGATCGGAGTATTGTGCTTCGCGCATTTGAGCGGCATTCGCGCCGGCAGCGGGGGGTTGCTCAGTATCGCTTTATTGCCGATGTCGGGCATTGCGCTTGCGATGACGTACAGTGCAACCAGCTTATATCCGGTATTCGCCGCAGAGCTCGGCGCGCTCGTGCTGGGAGCGGCGCTGATCCTTGAGCTCGCCGGCCCGATTGCGGTGCAGTTCGCGTTAAGACACGCCGGCGAGGCTCACGAGTGACCGCGATGACGACAAGCGAGATGGATTTCAAGCCCTCCCCGGATTTATCGATGGGGGTCGAGCTTGAGTTGCAGATACTGAATTCGCGCGATTACAACCTCGCGCGGGATGCCGCCGATCTTCTCAAAGTGCTGGAAATGCTCGAGCACCCGGGAGAAGTCAAGCCCGAAATCACCGAAAGCATGATCGAGATCAACTCTTCGGTCCACACGCGCTACGACACATTGCTGGTTGAGCTCAGACGAATCCGCGATGCAGTGGTGCAGGCGGCGACGCGGCTTAATTTGCGCATCGCGGGCGGCGGTTCGCACCCTTTTCATAAATGGAGCGAGCGCCGGATATATCCGACCGAACGCTTCAAATATTTGCTCGAGGTCTACGGGTATCTGGCCAAGCAGTTCACGGTGTTCGGCCAGCACATCCACATCGGCTGTCCGAACGGCAATGAGGCCGTGTACCTGACGCATGTATTTTCGCGCTATATTCCGCATTTCATCGCATTGTCGGCGTCCTCGCCGTTTCAGCAGGGGGAAGATACCGGTTTTCAGTCGTCGCGCTTGAACACGGTGAGCGCGTTTCCGTTATCGGGCCATATACCTTTTGTTACGACCTGGGACGAGTTCGTCGCTTATTTCGAAAAGATGCGCCGCTTCGGAATCGTCGAGAGCATGAAGGATTTTTACTGGGATATCCGGCCCAAGCCGGAATTCGGCACGGTCGAGATACGCGTGCTCGATACCCCGCTTACGGTTGAGCACGCAGCGCGGCTTGCGGCGTATGCGCAGACACTCGCGCACTACGCATTCACGCGGCGCCCACTGCCAGCGTCACAGGACGTGTACCTCGTCTACCGACACAACCGTTTCCAGGCATGCCGCTACGGCCTGGCCGGGACCTTCGTCGATGCCTACACGCAACAGCAGATTCCGTTACAGCGCGACATCATCAATACGCTGGAAGTACTTAAGCCGCACGCAGCCGAGCTCGGCACCGGCGAGGCGCTCGCCGCGTTACGCGCCGAAGCCGACGCGCGTCGCAGCGACGCGGCGTGGTTGCGCGACGTCCACGCTGAGCTCGGCTCGCTCAACGATGTGGCACGCCGGCAAAGCGATGAGTGGGCGGGACGGGCGCCGGTGCCGGGTTAGATCCAAACGAACGTGGCCGCCCAAGGTCAATCAAGTAAACTTATCCGAGCGCTTCGATTTTCAGTTCCGCTGCGAGCTGATTGAGGCTTCTCAGCAGCGGCGCCGGCAACGGAATACCGTGTTTCGTTCTTGCCTCACGCTTGGCGTGACTTTGTTCGCCCGGAAGCCGGATGGCATCGATCCCGGGCAGACGTTTTGAGCCGCGGATATCGCGGATAAGCTCATCGACGCTGCGCTTGAATTCGGCCGGCGCGCGGAACATTGCAATATTGATTGCGACAATCGCGTGACCGGTGTTGGTCGGGGTTGTGTCGTCGTTGTTGAAATCGACAACATCGCGTCCCATCGCCGCGCCGTTCAGCGTGCCCGCGAGCAGACCGAACACGAGCGCGAGTCCATAGCCTTTGTAACCGCCGATCGGCAGCAGCAAACCTTCGCTTGCGCGCTTCGGATCGGTGAGCGGGCGGCCCTGGCGGTCTATCATCCAGCCTTCGGGCATCGTCTCGCCGCGCTGCGCGGCGGTTTTTACTTTGCCGTACGCAGCGACGGTAGTGGCCATGTCGAGGACGATCGGCGGTTCGTCTCCCGCCGGCACGCCGACCGCGATCGGATTGGTCGAGAGCAGCATGTCGAGCCCGCCCCACGCCGCCAGGTGATTGGCATTGCCGACCGCGAGATAAAGCCCGATCATGTCATGCGCAACCGGCATGCTCGCGTACAGGGACGCCGGCCCGGCGTGGTTACTGCGTTTGACGCCCACCCAGGCCACACCGGCCGTCCGCGCCTTCTCGATTGCCTTGTCAGCCGCAAAGCGCATCACGAGGTGCCCCATGCCATTGTCGCCATCGACGAGCGCCATGCCGGGCGCTTCGCGCTCGACCCGGATCTTCGGTTTGACGTTGACAGCGCCCCCTTTGATGCGGCGGATGTATTGCGGCAGACGGAACACGCCGTGGCCATCAGCGCCGTTCAAATCGGCGCGCGTCATCAATTCCGCGATAACCCTGGCGTCGTGATGCGCAACGTTGACCGATTCAAACGCGCGCGCGATAAATGTCTCGAGTTGGCTTGCCGCAATCGCGCGCGCATCTGCTGCATCGCTCATGAAACGTTCTCCGCAATGTTCGGTTTAGACGTTGGCATTCACGGCTCGCCGTATACGCGAGCCGCGCACCAGGACTGTGCCTGCGAACAAGCGGCGCTGCGTTCGCAGAAACGTACCGCGTTCGACCTCTCACTGTCCCCTTAATCAAGCAGCTTACACTGGCGGCAGCAGCGAATGCCAGGTGTGCTATGCTTTTCGAGCACATCAGTCCTGCAATCCCAATGTCAAATTCACTGTTGCAGCGACGCTAAAGGAGCTCTAGCAGGCTGATGCAAAACCCGCTGGGAGCCGCGTTTGCACGAAAAGTGCTCAGATGCAAGGCGCGCGACGAAGGTCGAA
>DASYSI010000270.1:0-10005 GCA_036003485.1 Burkholderiales bacterium
GTCGCCGGCCGCCTTGAATTCTTCGTGCAATTCCCGAAACAAAGGCGCTTCCTGCGTGCACGCGACCAGCAAATCGTCGCCACTTTTGGCTGCGGCTTCGAAGGCCGCCACGTGACGACGGCACAATTCGCTGTGGATAACGGGCACCGCATCGCTGCCAAGCGCGGCCGCCGCCGCCTTAGCATCGAGCGGCATGGTTTTATTGCAGCTGCATAGCAGTAACTTGCGCTTGTCTTCTGACATGGACTGGCTAGTTCTTGGAAACGGATATGGGCTGAGCGACGCTTGCGGAGTCTGCCGCCGCAGGCGCTGTTGTCAGCGCTGTGGATTCCGCCGGCTCCGGCAATGCCGCGCGCATGTCTGCAACGGCCTGGATATCTTCCGGCGGCGCCGCTTGCGCTGCACCCTCAAGTGTCTCGTCTTTTTTGAGACTGGCGAACATATTCTGCACCCACACCAATTTTTGCAGCATCTCGGGTGGAATCGGATCAGCTGTGTTGTAATCGCCGGTGTAGACGTCGAGCCCGTCCATGATGTTGAAGTGCGGGTCACTGAACAGCTTTTTGAGCGCCGCCTGCCTCAGCTTCGCATCGACTTTGGGATGCAGAAACCCTCTGAAGTCCGAGTTGATGTCGAGTGTTTCCAGCGGCGGCAGGTCGGGCGGCGGCCCGGCCGCGTCTGCGGGTTTAGCCGCAGGTTCGTCGCGCGTCTGCTGCTTGAGCCGCGCCCAGCGCGACAGGAATTTTTCGTTGTCTTCGCTCATGGCATCGCGGCCATTCACCGGTTCTTGATCACGCCGTCCTTATTGCTCGCGTAACGCACTTTCCTGCGCGGTTCCGGCCGATAGTTGTGCTCGACGAACTCGCCCATCCACGCCCGCAATTCTGTTGGCAGCGGCACGCCGTCGACATTTTCGCCGCTGTCGGCCCAGCGCGTGCCTTCGTTATAGCTGACGGTCACGAACTCCGGACGAGCTTCTTCGACATGCAGCCGCCACAGCACGAACAACTTGGGCTCGGGCGAAGTCAGATTCAGGTAGTAGCCTTCCGCCTCGTCGCGCACGAGCTTGAGCTGAAGGCCCGGAAACGCGACCTGCAATTGCTGCTCGTCGCGCACGATCACATTCGCGCCCGACCCTGCGGGCCAGATATCGCGCACGACACCCCTGGCTTCCCAGCGGTATGGCATCCAGGGACTGGCGAGCTTGATGCGTTCCATGATCACCGCAACCGGGTAGGTTGTGACGGTGATCTCATTGGCCTCTGTCATGCATTGATTCTGCGCCAGTTGCCCCAACTATTCAACTAAGCATACCGAGCAAATAGTTGATTTATCAGCAGTGTTTTCCTTGCCGCGAGTCGACTTCTTTTGTCATAATCGCCACTCCGCTGCGCCTGCGGGCGTAGCGAAATCTATTACGCGAGGAAGCTTTTGAATAATCCAGCATTTCCGGCTGCAGCGACCCATGCCCAGGCGACTGACCGGCTGGGACGACCGCTGCGCGATCTGCGCATCTCGGTCACCGACCGCTGCAATTTTCGCTGCGTCTACTGCATGCCCAGGGAAGCATTCGGCAAAGACCACCAGTTTCTCGAACACAAGGAATTGCTATCGTTCGAAGAAATTACGCGCTTGGCGCGCATCTTTACCCGCCATGGCGTCGAAAAAATCCGCCTGACCGGCGGCGAGCCGCTGGTACGCAGGAATATCGAGCAGTTGATCGAAATGCTGGCCGCTATCCCGGGGCTCGATCTTACGTTGACCACCAATGGCTCGCTGCTCACGAAAAAAGCGCGCACGCTGAAGGTGGCCGGCCTGCAGCGCATCTCGGTCAGTCTGGATTCGCTCGACGACGCGGTATTCAAGCAAATGAACGATGCCGACTTTCCCGTCGCTAAAGTGCTGGAAAGCATTGACGCAGCCGCCGCGGCCGGTCTCAATCCGGTGAAGATCAATATGGTAGTCAAACGCGGGCTTAACGACGCGAGCATCGTGCCGATGGCGCGTCACTTCCAAGGCAGCGGCCACATCCTGCGCTTCATCGAGTACATGGATGTCGGCCACACCAACGGTTGGCGCATGGACGATGTGGTCACCGCGAAGCAAATTATTGAGATGATCGATGCGCAGGCGCCGCTCGAGCAGGCCGATCCGAACTATCGCGGCGAAGTCGCGCAGCGCTGGCGTTACCGCGATGGCAGCGGCGAAATCGGCGTAATCGCTTCGGTCACTCAGGCGTTCTGCCGCGATTGCACGCGCGCGCGGCTCTCGACCGAAGGCAGGCTCTTCACCTGCCTGTTCGCGACCGCGGGTCACGATCTCAGATCGCTGTTGCGCGGCGGTGCGTCCGATGACGAAATTTCAGCTGCGATTGACGCAATCTGGCGCAAGCGCGGCGATCGTTATTCCGAAATCCGGACCGCACAGACGACCAAGCTCGAAAAAATCGAGATGTCTTACATCGGTGGGTGAAGCGATAGGCGTGAGGCGTGAGGCGGAAACCTTAAAAAACACCTTCGCTCTTAGCTCTTCACTCCTAACTCCTCACACCTCACGCCTCACCGCTCGCCCACATGGACAAGCTCTACCGCCCGCAAATCAGCAGTGCCAGCCGGCCGCTGACTTTCACCGTTGAAGCGCGCAACGAGCGGGGCGAAGTGCTGCCGACCGAAATTGCCGGCGAGCACCCGTTGACGCTGTATATCGACAAGCGCGAGATCGTGACGTTGATGACGTTAGGCAGCAAGCCTGAAGCGCTTGCGATCGGCTACCTGCGCAACCAACGCCTGGTCGGCAGCATCGAGGAGATCCTGTCAGTGCAAGTCGATTGGGACGTCAACGCCGTCGCCGTCACGACGCGCAGCGGCCTCGCCGATCTTGACGGCCGCATGGAGAAACGCACCGTCACCACCGGATGCGGACAGGGCACGGTGTTTGGCGCACTGATGGATGAGATCGATTCGATCAGGCTGCCCGACGACGTGTCGATCACGGAAGCGATGTTCTACAGCCTGATCGACAACGTGCGGCGCCACGAGACGATATACAAACAGGCCGGCGCGGTGCACGGCTGCGCGCTCGCGGCACCCTCAAACGCGGATTCTGAAATCCTGATGTTCGTCGAGGATGTCGGGCGCCACAATGCGGTCGATGCGATCGCGGGTCAGATGTGGCTCGACCGCATCGACGGCGCTGACAAGATTTTCTACACCACCGGCCGTCTCACCTCGGAAATGGTGATCAAGTGCGCACAGATGGGGATTCCAATTCTGGTATCGCGTTCGGGACTGACGCAAATGGGCTATGAAGTCGCGCAGAAAACGGGTATCACCATGCTTGGCCGCGCCACCGGCAAGCATTACCTGCTGTTCACCGGCCAGCACCGGTTCAAGAAGTAGGTTTAGGGTTTTAAGTGGGAAACCGTCTATAACCAATCCGGTCTCAGCACTTGAAACCTGAAACGCGAAACGAGAAACCCGAAGCTATAAAGATCACCGGAGTGATTTTGGCGGGTGGCCAGGGCCGCCGCATGGGCAGCGTCGATAAAGGTTTGCGCGAATTGCGCGGCAAGCCAATGGTGGCATGGGTGCTCGAGCGCTTCATGCCGCAGGTCGACGAGATAATCATCAACGCCAACCAGAATCTCGATATCTATGCGCGCTTCGGCCACCGCGTGATTGCCGACGAGATCTGCGGCTATGCCGGGCCTCTTGCCGGATTGCATTGCGCGCTCAATGCCGCGCAGCATCCGCTGATCGCGACCGTACCGTGTGATTCACCGTTTCTGCCCGCCGATCTCGTTACGCGGCTGCACTCGGCAATGCAAGCACAACAATCGCAACTGGCGGTTGCGCGCACGGGCGACCAGCCGCATCCGGTGTTTTGCCTGTGCCGGCGCGACGTGCTGCCGCATCTCACGCAGTTCCTCGCCGGCGGCGGGCGCAAGATCGACGCCTGGTACGCGACGTTAAGCGTGACCGAGGTCGCGTTTGATGATCAGCCGCAGGCATTCAGCAACATCAATACGCCGGAAGAGCTCGCGGCGTTCGAAAGCGCAACGCCGCGCGTGTCTTAAGCTACTCGGATTTGATCGAAGCGTTGGCTGCGACGCGTGCGGATTACGATCAATGCGATGAGCGAAACGAGCATCAACAGCAGCGTCGCCGGCTCAGGCACTGAGAGTGGTTCGGCATAAATGAAGTCATCCATCACGACCAGGTCGCCCGTTTCGTTTGCCCCCAGAATCTGATTGCCGCTGGTGATACGCACGCGCCCCACTCTCTCCCCTGCATTAAACTGCACGCCGAGGAAGGACAACGTCTCGTTGCCTGTAAATGCAGGGACGAAGAAGGTACCGAGCGAATTGTTGTTAAGATCGAAAAACTGAAGGCTGCTGATGTTGGCGAGATCGACGTCGGTGAATACGGAGCCGAAAGCGGTGATAAAACCCGGCAGGTTTGTTCCAGGCACGAAGAAGTTTACATCGGTGATCGTGCTGCCGAGCGCGGTGAAGAGCCGCTGTGGACTGAACGTTGCGAAGAGGCCGGGGTAGGTCGCGTTGATGTTGCCAAATTCGACCGCTGTGCCAGAAGCAAGATTGGCGCTCACCTGCAATGCAGTGCCGGGCGTCGACAAAACAACGCCGCGCGGGGAATTGACATTAAAAAAATTGGCCGCGAGGTTGTTGGGTGCCGACTGCGCGTCGGGCACGCCGTCCCAGTTGATTTCACGCCGGCCGCTGCCGAAAGAACCGGCGACATTAGGATTGAGCGTACCTAAACTGGAACGGAACGCGTCGACTGTCGTCTGAATCCCCGCCGCGGTGGCCCCGCTTGCCGAAAACAGAACCGGCGCCGCGCTTGCGGCGGCAGATCCGATTAGAGCGAGCGTGCCGATTATCAACGAAAAGCGCAACTTGGTATGCATGATTCACCTCCTCAAGGGTTGGACATCCGGTGGCGAACGGCGTAACTGAACAGAATCGCGTGGAAACTCAAAGCTCGAGACCCTGGATCGGCAGCAACTAAAAACCCCGCGTGCGGCAATCGATGCTGATGAGCGGGTGCATGCGGAGCGTGGAGCCCGGCACGAAGATATGCGCGACCAGCGTTGCGCGAAGTCGGAT
Organism: Burkholderiales bacterium; assembly: GCA_036003485.1. Classification (GTDB taxonomy): domain Bacteria; phylum Pseudomonadota; class Gammaproteobacteria; order Burkholderiales; family SG8-41; genus PALSA-1004. The sequence goes on from DASYSI010000270.1 coordinate 5,126, forward strand.
TGCGGCTCTTCATCGACAGCGCCCTCCTCCGAGGTAGCGTCCTACCGTCTACCCTTTAACGTCTACTTCACCGAATTACCAGCGTTATGTAAAACAACAACCGGTGATCGAATGCCTTGACAAATCCAAGCAACGATCGTACCCAAATTGGGTCGTTCATGCTGCACCACGGCGAATTGCGGGCGGCGCGACTCGCGTCAAACGCGCGCCTGACACCCGCGGAAGCTCGCTTCTACAAAAAACACAATCTCGATATGCGAACTAAAAAATCACCGTTTTTGTCTCGGTCGAGCAACGTCGTTCAACCGGCTACGCAGCGCCCATTTTCATCGCCGAGGGTCGCGATTTCAAAGAGATTGCATTGAAGGTCTGGCAATGACCCAGTTTCAATGCCAATGGAATAAGCGCGTCGGCCACGCTACGGCGCAGGGCTTGCGGCATCACGAATGTAAAATTTCCCGACACTTTTTGCAGTCTGAGGCACGGTGGATGGCGCTCATGAGCGCGCCAAAGACCAGATTTCCTTTCAGACTCAAGCGGATAGTTCAATATTCTGAAGATGTAAAGAAATCCGACATCGGTGGGGCCGCCGCACGCTAGGCGGATTCGAGCACTGCGTGTTCGATGTCGGCACTCTTCACCAGCGCTTCGGGTTTGGCGATAAAGTAGCCCTGAGCGTAATCGACGCCGATCGCGCGCAACCGATCGAGTATCGTCTCGCTCTCGACGAATTCTGCGACCGTCTTGAGACCGAGAATATGCGCGATGCGGTTAATTGCCTCGACGATTGCATGGTCCATGGGATCGGTCGCCATGTCGCGCACGAACACACCGTCTATCTTGATGTAATCGACCGGCAGGTATTTGAGATACGCAAATGAAGACATGCCGATGCCAAAATCATCGAGCGCGAAGCGGCAGCCCATGGCTTTGACCTCGTGTATGAGCTGCGCCGCCTTGGTGAGATTGGAAATTGCCGTGGTTTCAGTGACTTCAAAGCACAGCAGGCCGCGTGGCAGGTGAAAGCGGGTCAATAGCTTGCGCAGGAAATCGATGAAGCTGCTGTCGTTGATGCTGGCGCCCGACAGATTGACTGCGTAGAACGCATTGGTCAGCGATGCTTTGTCATGCGGAATCGCACCGCTTTCGTATTGCCGGTGCAAAAATTCGACCATTGAACTGATCACCCAACGCTCGATCGACGACAGCAGGTTATAGCGCTCGGCTGCCGGCATGAATCCACTCGGCGCAATCAGCGCGCCGCCGCGGTCGACCATGCGCACGAGCACCTCATAATGCGGCTCGTCGACATCATTTGCGCCGAGCGTGATGATTTTCTGACGATAGAGCCGGAAATTGCCGAGTTCGAATGCACGATTGATTTGCGACAGCATTTGCAGCTCGCCGCTCTGCTCGCCGGATTCAGCGTCTTTTGCACGATAAACCTGCACCCGGTCGCGCCCTTTGCTCTTGGCTTCGTAGCAGGTGGCGTCCGCGGTTGCCAGCACCTTGCCGACACTGATGCTCGCGCTGTCGATCGTAACAAGGCCGATACTGACGCCGACGCCGAATGTCTTGTCCTGCCAGACAAATCGAAAATCGCGTATCGCCTCGCGCATACCGTTTGCAATCCGTACCGCCTGATCGAGCGGACACGACTCGAGCAATCCGCCGAACTCATCACCACCGAGCCGCGCCAGCGCATCGGCACCGCGCATCCGGGCCTGCATCACGGTCGTCAACTGGCGCAGAAGTTCGTCGCCGGCGGCGTGACCGCTGGTGTCGTTGACAGTCTTGAAATTATCAAGGTCCATGTAGAGCAGCGCGTGTTGCTTGTTTTCGGTGCGCGCCGACTCGATCAGATCAGCCAGCCGCCGCTCGAACTCACGCCGGTTGATGAGTCCAGTGAGCGCGTCGTGACTTGCCTGCCAGCTCAGTTGCTGCGCCATCGCCTGGATCTGGCTCACGTCGTGGAACACCACTACCCAGCCGACCAGATTGCCCTTGCTGTTGTGTATCGGCGCGGATGAGTCGCGAATCGCGCATGCGTTGCCGCCGCGCCCGAGCAGTTTGACCGTAACGCCCAGCGTACCCAGTGCTCTCGTCTCGCTGCCGCCAGGGTGCGGAACCGGCTTGCCCGTCTGGTCGTCAACCACCCGATAGACAATATCCAGCGGCTTGCCTCTGGCTTCCCCGAGATTCCAGCCCGTATATTGCTCGGCCACCGGATTCATGTAGTCGATGCGACCGTCGGCATCGACGGTAATCACGCCATCACCGATCGAATGCAGCGTCACTTCAGCCAGACCTTTTTCGCGATAGAGCGCGTCCTCGCTGCGCGCGACCCGGCGACCCACCAACGCGGCGACCCACGCGCCGAAAAGCAGCGTCAGCGCGCCCACCACTGCGACCAGCAACAGCGTCTCTTGCATTGCCAGACTGGCGTTGGATACCGCCTCGAGCGTGACCGCGCGTTTTAAATCGATCAGGTGGTTCAGGGTTTCCTGAAAACGGTCTTGAGCTGCGAGTTCCCTCTGCCGCAGCTCGGCTGCCGAAATATCGTTTTTCATTACGAGCGCAAAATCGCCCTCGCGTATACCCTGCAAGCCCTGGGCGGCGGCGCGCGCATCGGCGATCGCCGCCTGCTCGGGCAAAGTCGACTCCATTTTCCCGAGCCGGGCGAGAGCGGCAATCAGCTCGCTTGCGAGCGCCTCAAGCTTGCGGTACCCGGTCTCCCATTCGGCAGGATCTTTCGCCGCGAATAACTTTGCGATGACTTGCCGCCGCTCGTTCGCCACCGTCAGCAGCGCGGCCAGCGCCTCAGACTTGGAGTTCTGCTCCGCAACGAGCGTTTCGATGCTTTGATCGACGGCGTAAATTCGCGAGAGGCTGAGCAGCGTAATGATGGCAATCGATATCAGCAGCGCGCCGAAACCGACGGTTAACGCAAGTTTAGATTTGGTATAGACAAACGGATTCAGCACGGCAGCTTGGGTTCGAGGTATGCCTGTAAGCTTAACCGATTACGCGCGGATTTCACATGCCTGCCCGGGCCGCAGGATCCTGGCGGTAGAACTGCCTGAGCTGGTCGTAGACTGCGGGATAAAGACTCTCTACTGCGCGCGGAATCTCGAAGAACGCTTCGCTCATCACCGCGAAGAACTCGGCTGGACTCTCCGCGGCATAAGGATCGATTGCCAGTTCCTCGTCGGCGTCGACGCGACGACAGAAATCGGCATAGCCCGAGGTGAATGCCTGCGTCCAGGTCTCGCGGCTCATGTCCCGATGCAGCGGCGGGTAGCCATTGGCGTCGCCGTTGAGCATGTCGAGCTTATGCGCGAATTCGTGTATCACGACGTTGACGCCGTCGCCTTCGCCGGACGTACCAACGTCGGCCCACGACAATATCAGAGGTCCCTGCAACCACGCTTCGCCGGCGCGCGCCTCGCGTTCGGTGTGCACGACACCGTCTGCGTCCGTATATTCGAGCGTCGGAACGAACTCGTCGGGATAAACGATGATTTCGACCCAGCCGCGATAGTAATCGATGTCGAGATTCAATATCAAAATGCAGGCCTGGACCGCGATTAGCAATTGCATTCCGGTATCGAGCTCGAGCCCGCCCGCGCCGTGGATCGACTTCTGGTGCAGGAACAGGATCGTCGTCTCGCGCAGCCGCGAGCGCTCGACATCCGACAACCCGCGCAGAAACTTGAGGCGAGCGAGCGTTCGCGTCCACAACGTGGCATCAAGCGCATAGCGAGAGATGATGCGCTCGCGTCGCCAGCGTCTGAAAACCTCAAACATTTTCTCGCGCAAAGCGACCCAGCCGCCGGCGCGCCCGATTATTGGTCTTGGCCGAGATCAACAGCGCGTAGCTGCGGCGGCGCGGGTGTAGATTCGAGCTCGACGCGCTCGATTTTTGCGAAGCGCTCGCTGATTTTGCGGCTGCTGACGTGGACTTCATCGACGTCATGCTTGGCCTGTTCAATATGGCGCGCGAGATTGTCCATGCGTGACTGAAAGCGTCCGAAATCGGCGCCCAGCTTGCCGAGCTCATCCTGGATGATGTGAATCTGTTTGCGCGTTTCAACGTCCTTCAACACCGCACGCGCCGTGTTGAGCACCGCCATCAGCGTTGTCGGCGACACGATCCAAACGCGCCTCGCGTTCGCGTAATCGACGACTTCGGCATGGTACGCATGGATCTCGGCAAACACCGCCTCGGCCGGCACGAACATCACTGCGCCGTCGCATGTCTCGCCGAGAATGATGTATTTCTTCGAGATATCGTCGACGTGCTTTCTCACATCCAGCCGGAACTGCTTCTGTGCCGATGCGCGTTCGACATCGTTCGCGCCCGAATCCAGCATGCGATGATAGTTCTCGAGCGGGAATTTCGAATCGACGGCCACCAGCCCCGTCGGTTCAGGCAGCCGCAGCACGCAGTCAACGCGCGCGCCGGTCGACAGCGTATATTGCATCTGAAACGCGGCATGCGGCAGCACATTGCGCACCAGCGCTTCGAGCTGCACTTCGCCGAATGCGCCGCGCGATCGCTTGTCGCCGAGCAACTCCTGCAGGCTGACCACGCTGCCGGTCAGCGTTTCGATTTTCTTTTGCGCCTCGTCGATCGTCGCAAGACGCGTCATGACATTGGTGAAAGTCTCGTTGGTCTTCTTGAAGCCCTCGTCGAGCCGCTCGCTGACTTTGCCGCTGATTTGCTCAAGCCGCGCGTCGATTTTCCCGGTCAGCGCTTGCGTGCTTTCAGCCATTTTTTCGAGCATCGCTTCACGGCTCTGACCGAGGTTTTCGGACAACGTAAGCCGCAGCGCGTGCAACGTATCGCGCGTCTGTTCGAGCTCTGCGCCGGTCGAGCT
>DASYSI010000271.1:0-8389 GCA_036003485.1 Burkholderiales bacterium
GTGATCGAGGTGGGACATATCGCGGTCCAATGACAGGCGCCGAGTTCAAGCTGCTGCGCATCGAACATCAACGTCGACTGCGGATCACTGGCGTAGCTTGGTGACGCGCTGGCCCATACTGCTGTGTTGCGCGCTGCTGCAGCCGGCGATAGCGCAGGACTTCATGCGCACGGCATTGCAAGCTCCATCGGCGTATCCGAGCAGGCCTGTACGGTTCATTGTGGGATTTGCACCAGGCGGCGCGACCGACATCATTGCGCGCTCCGTAGGTCAAAAACTATCCGCGAGCCTGGGGCAACAAGTGGTTATCGACAATCGTCCGAGCGGCGGCGGCATCATGGCGGCGGGAATGATCGCCAAGGCGCCGCCTGATGGTTATACGATATTGATGGCTTCGATCAGCGCGCTCGCGACCGCGGTCAGTGTCAACAACAATCTTCCCTATGATCCAACGCGTGATTTCGCGCCCGTCACACTCGCGGCAGTCACGCCCTATCTCGTGACGGTGCAGACATCCTTCGCGGCGAACTCGCTCAAGGAATTCATTGCGCTGGCCAAGGCTAAGCCGGGGCAGCTTAATTTCGGCTCGTCGGGCGCAGGCGGAGGCGCTCACCTTGCGATTGAGCTGTTTAGATCGATGGCGGGATTGAATATGGTGCATGTGCCGTATAAAGGTGCGGCACCTGCGCTTACCGATCTGATCGGCGGTCATATCCAGCTCACGTTCAGTCAGCCGCCGGTTGCGTGGCCGCATCTGAAGAGCGGACGCGTGAAAGCACTCGCAATCACAAGCGCGCGGCGCTCTCCCGCTTTGCCTGACGTGCCGGCGATCGCGGAAACGCTTCCGGGATACGAAGCGACATCGTGGCAGGGCGTGGTCGCGCCGGCCGGCACGCCGCGCGCGATTGTGCTCAAATTACACTCGGAGATCACGCAAGCGCTGCGCTCGCCCGAAGTCTCCGAGCGGCTCGCCGCCGAAGGCTCGGAGGCGGGTGGCAATACCCCCGAAGAGTTTGCCGAGTTCATCAAGCGTGAAATCGCGAAGTGGTCGAAAGTCGTCAGGGAAGCCGGCATAAAAGTCGATTGAAAAAAAGTGGTTCGCCGTCGTCAATTTTTTTAAGACCGTCTCTGGAAACTTAGGCACATCCATCACTACCTGGAAAAAAATGACTGCCCAACCTACCAACGTCCGTCCTGTGTTCGACCAAGTCATCGCCGAAATCGCCGATTACGTCGGGCGCTATCAAGTCAAAAACGATCTCGCGTTCGAGACCGCGCACTATTGCCTGATCGACAGCCTGGGCTGCGGCTTCGAGGCGCTGTCGTATCCCGCGTGCACCAAGCTGCTGGGTCCGATCGTGCCGGGAACTCTGGTGCCGCACGGGGCGCGCGTGCCGGGAACAGCGTTCGTGCTCGATCCGGTGCACGCCACATTCAATCTCGGCGCGCTGGTGCGCTGGCTTGATTACAACGACGCCTTCTACGGTGAGACGGTGATACACCCGTCGGACACGCTGAGCGGCATTCTCGTCACCGCGGACTGGCTTTCCCGCACGCGCGTCGCACACGGCAAAAAGCCGCTCGTCGTGCGTGACGTCCTCGAGGCGGCGATCAAGGCCTACGAGATCATGGGCTGCCTCGCGCTCGAGAACGGCTTTACGGCGTGTGGGCTCGACCACACGATACTCGTCAAGATCGCCGTCACTGCGGTCGTTACTGAAATGCTCGGCGGCACGCGCGATGAGCTTATGAACGCCGTGTCGAATGCATGGATCGACGGCCACGCGCTTGCAACCTTCCGGCGCAAACCGAATACCGGATCGCGCAAGTCGTGGGCGGCGGGCGATGCGGCGAGCCGCGGTGTGCGGCTCGCGCTGATGGCATTGAAAGGCGAAATGGGTTATCCGTCGGCTCTGACGGCCAAGACCTGGGGTTTCTACAACGTACTGTTCAACGGCAAAGCGTTCACGTTCCAGCGCGAGTACGGCAGCTATGTTATCGAGAACGTGCTCTTCAAAATCGCTTATCCCACCGCGTTTCACGGACAGAGCGGAGTCGAGGCCGCGATAAAGCTGCACCCTCTCGTGAAAGACAGGCTCGACGACATCAAGCGTATCGACGTGCAATGCCACAGCTCGACGATGGTGATACTCGACAAGACCGGGCCGCTCGCGAATCCGGCCGACCGCGACCACTGCATGCAATACATGATGGCGGTCGGCATGATTTTCGGCGCGCTCACCGCCAAAGATTACGAAGACGAGCGCGCCGCAGACCCGCGCATCGACGCGCTGCGCGCAAAGATGCAGCTCACGGAGTCGAAGGTCTTCGAACGCGAATACCACGACCCCGCCAAGCGCACCAACGCCAACTCGATCCAGGTGTATTTCAAGGACGGCACCAAGGCCCCGCTGTCGCAGGTTGATTATCCGCTCGGCCACCGCAAGCGCCGCAAGGAAGGTATACCGATGCTGATGGAGAAATTCGAGGCCAATATCGCGCGCGTGTTTGCCGAGAAACAGCGGCGCGCGCTGCGCGATGTCTGCCTTGATCGCAAACGGCTTGCGGCGATGCCGGTCAACGAGTTTATCGATTTGATGGTGGTGTGAGGACGGGCTGGCTGGGAGAGATCGCTATTCACCTCTCATCAGCTCTTTGGCGCGTTCGCGCAGCACGAATTTCTGGATTTTTCCGGTCGCGTTCTTCGGCAGCTCACCGAATAGGATCCTCTTCGGTGCCTTGAAGTGCGCGAGCGCGCCGCGCACCTGCTCGATCAGCTGCGCTTCATTCGTGGTTGCGCCCGGTTTCAGGGCAACGAATGCGATCGGCACTTCGCCCCACTTCGGATCGGGTCCGGCGACGACAGCGGCCTCCATGACGGACGGATGCGCGGCGAGCGCGCGCTCGACTTCGAGCGATGCAATGCTTTCGCCACCCGAAATGATGATGTCCTTGGCGCGGTCCCTGATCTCGATATAACGGTTCGCATGCATCACGCCGAGGTCTCCCGTGCGTAACCAGCCATCGGGCGCGGCGCGCCGCGTCGCCTCGTCGTCGCGGTAATAACCGAGCATCACGTTGTTGCCGCGCAACGCGATTTCGCCGAGCGTCGTGCCATCTGCCGGCACATCTCTGCCTTCGCTATCGACGATACGCAGCTCCTGCGCGATCACGTTGCCAACGCCCTGACGCGCCTTGAGCCGGACCTGCTCGCTGATCGAAAGGCCGTTCCAGCCGGCGCGCCATTCGCAGATCACCGCCGGTCCGAAGGTTTCGGTGAGACCGTAGAGATGGGTAACGTCGATGCCGAGTTCGGCCATGCGCGTCAAAATCGCCGGCGTCGGCGGCGCGCCACCGGTTGCGGCGCGGATCGTGCGCGCCAACTTGCCGCGCGCCGCGGCTTCGCTCCACGCGATCATGATCAACACCGTCGGCGCAGCGCAGAAATGCGTGATGGCGGACTCGCGTAGGTGCTGCCAGACGAGCTCGGGATCGAGTTTGCGCAGGCACACGTGCGTTGCGCCTGCGGCCGTAACGCCCCAGGTGAAGCACCAGCCGTTGCAATGGAACATCGGCAGCGTCCATAGATATACGCTCTCGCAGTCGAGCCGCATGTGCGCTGCCATCGCGAGCGCCTGCAGGTAAGCGCCCCGATGGTGATACATGACGCCCTTCGGCGCGCCGGTGGTGCCGCTCGTGTAATTGATCGAAAGCAGACCGCGCTCGTCTGCGACAGGCTCGGCATGCGGCGTCGCATCGGCAAGCAGAATCTCGTACTCGTCGGTCCCGCCCGCGCGTACCAGCGTCAACGCAGCGCCGGCCTGCTGCGCGATCTGGCGCGCGATCGTTTCGAAGTCATGGTCGTAGATCAGCACCCGTGCTTCGCTGTGCTTGATGATGAGGGCGAGATCGCTCGCGGTAAGGCGCTGATTGAGCGCGACCAGCACGGCGCCGGCGAACGGCACGCCGTAATGCGCTTCGAGCAAAACGTGCGTGTTAGGCGCAAGCACCGCGACGCGTGCGCCGGGCGCGACGCCAAGCGCGCGCAACGCACCTGCGAGCCGCTGCGTGCGGTCGAAAAACTCCGAATATGTATACCGGCATTCGCCGTCGATTACCGCGATCCGGTCGGCGAACACGGTCGCCGAGCGCCGCAGGAACGCGGTCGGCGTCAAAGGCTCGAATGACATGTGCGGCTGCATGCGCGTTTCAGTCCTTGCGAGCTTTAGGATCGGACACCGCTGCTCTTCTGCGTCGGGTGTGGCACGTAAACAAATTATAAGCCAGCGGCGTCATTGTTGCGGCGTATCACACTTCGTATAATCGGCCATTTCCAAATCATTCTTAGAGCGCGCAGCAAAATGAGCCGGCGCGAGCCTGTGCGCTGCACCGGTTATCGGCTTGGTGGTTACGCGTCCGAATAAAATTCAATGAAAACTCCACTCGAAGTCCTCCGGCTTTATCCGGTACACGATTACACGCTTAACAGTGCGTTCGAAAGCCGCATGCGTGCCGACCCGCGGCGCGACTTCCTGTTACATCAAGGCAAGGTATGGAGCTGGGGCGATTTCCACGCGGCGGCGCTGCGCACCGCGTGCATGCTTGCCGCGCGCGGAATCAAGAAGGGCGACCGCGTCGGGATCGTGGCGAAGAACAGCGATGCGCATGTGCTGCTGCTATTCGCGTGCGCGCGCATCGGCGCGATCATGGTGCCGAGCAATCCTGAATTCGGCGTGCAGGAAGCGGGCTATGTGCTCGGGCACGCCGAAGTTTCTGGAGTCGTATGCGCACAAGAGACGCTGCCGGTCGCAAGTGCAGCGTGCCAGGCTATCGATCCGGCGCCGTGGTTTTTGTCGATCGACGCAGATACAGTCGATGCGCCGAATTTTTTTGCTTCGATCACGGCAGCGCGCGCAGCCGCATTGCCGCCGGCCGCGCATGCCGACGACACGTGCCTCATCATCTATACGTCTGGAACGACGGGGTTTCCCAAGGGTGCGATGCACAGCCAGCGCAATTTCGTCACGGCGGGCGAATCGAACATTTCGCGTCTCTGGCTTCAGCCCGAAGAGCGTCTGATGGTGGTGCTGCCGATGTTTCACGTCAATGCGCTGTTCTATTCGCTCGCCGGCGCGCTCGCGGCGGGCTGTGCGCTCATACTCATTCCGCGCTTTTCTGCGTCTGAATTCTGGACAGCCGCAGTCGAAACCGGCGCGACCCAGGTGAATATCATCGAAGCGATCGGCCGCATCCTCGCGCGCCGGCCGCGTTCTGAGTTTCGTCCCGAGCACAAGATCGCCAAGGTGTATGGTGCGCGTGCCGACATCGTCAAGCCGTTTCGCGACGAGTTTCGCATCCCGCATCTGCTCGGCGGTTTCGGCATGACCGAGATTCCGGGCGTGTGCTGCAACCCGTTCGAGGGGCCGAACAAGCAGGGCAGCATGGGACCCGTTGGCCGGCATCCCGATCCCGCGCGCGCGTGGGCGCAGTGCAAAGTAGTCGACGATGACGGCAACGAGGTCGGGCGGGACGTGGTCGGCGAGTTCTGGGTCAAGCACCCGATCGTGATGCAGGGCTATTATCGCGACCGCGAGCAGACACTGGCGGCGTTTCGCGACGGCTGGTTCATGACTGGAGATCTCGTCAAGCGCGACGCCGACGGTTACTACTATTTCATTTCGCGCAAGAAAGACATCATTCGCCGCCGGGGCGAGAACATCTCAGGTGCCGAGATCGACCGCGTGATCCAATCGCATCCGAGCGTGTTCGAAGTCGCGGCGATTGCAGTGCCGTCCGAACTGGGCGAGGACGAAATCCTCGCTGCCATCGTGCTCAAGCAGGGCGCTACGCTGAGCGCGCAGGAAATCGCGCAGTGGTGCGCCGATCGCCTCGCCGCGATGAAAGTGCCGCGCTTCGTCGCATTCGTCGACGAGCTTCCGCATACACCGACGCACAAGATCCTGAAGTCGCAAATGAAGTCCGACACGACCTTGCGCGAGCGCGCGGTCGATCTGCAGCAGAAAAATTAATCCTACGCCGATAAATTGACGGTCCGTATGATGGGTTGAGCGTAGCGATACCCATCAAATCGGCGTCGATGTCGACTCATGGTACGCCAGGTCTGCGCGGCCGGATGCTGCCAATGAAGAATCCATTTATCACGCGCCGCATGGCACAATAGCGCGTGCCTTACGATGCAAGCGCGTGCGAGCGCAGCAACCTTTCGCATCGACAGCGCGCCGTCTTAGCACACGACAATCGAGGAGGATTGATCATGGCCAAAAGTTCATCTGTCCTGCATCACGTTTTGCCTGGAATCGTCGCCGCTTTGCTTGCCGCACCGTTTGCTTTCGCGCAGCAACCGGCCGACCAGGTCGCGGTCCCACCTCCCGCGCCTGGAGCGCCCGCGGCGTCAAAACCGCTTCCTCCGGTGCAACCGCAACCGACCACGGTGCCAGGACGTCCCGACATTCCCAATGCCGAGGTCGAGACCCGGTTGCGCAACGTGGCGCCGCTGCCATTCGGCGCGACCGCAGACAAGCTGCCGGTGCCCTACCTCAAGCTGCCCAAAGACTTCAAGGTCGAATTATTTGCGAGCGGGATCGCGAATGCGCGCTCGATGCGGCTCGGAGATAAAGGCACGGTGTTCGTCAGCAACCGGCTCCTCGACAAAGTTTATGCCGTCGTCGACAGGAACGGAAAACGCGAGGTCAAAGTGATCGCCTCGGGCCTGGATCGTCCGAACGGGCTTGCCTTCCACAAGGGCACGCTCTACATCGCGGAAGGGACCCGGATTTCCAAGCTCGAGAACATCGAGGACAACCTCGACAATCCGCCTAAGCCCGTAGTCATCTACAGCGATTTTCTCAACCATCAGTCGCACGGCTGGAAATTCATGGGCCTAGGCCCCGACGAGAAACTCTATGTGAACGTCGGATCGCCGTGCAATATCTGCGAGCCGCCCGCGACCAACGGGCAGCTACGGCGCATCAATCTCGACGGCACCGGCGCGGAAGTGGTTGTGCGCGGGGTGCGCAATTCGGTCGGCTTTGACTGGCATCCGGTGTCGAAAGAGCTTTATTTCACCGATAACGGACGCGACTGGCTCTCGGAAGACCTGCCTGAAGACGAGTTGAACCGAGTCACCAAGATCGGCCAGCATTTTGGATTTCCATATTGCCACCAGGGCAATTTTACCGATCGCGAGCTGGGCTGGGGCCGCTCGTGCGACGAGTTTGAAAAACCCGTCGCGCTGCTCGGGCCGCACTCGGCTGCGCTCGGCATCCGGTTTTACACCGGCAAGATGTTTCCGGACCAGTACCATAACGCGGCTTTCATCGCGCGGCACGGCTCGTGGAATCGGACCAAGAAGATCGGCGGTGACGTTATCGCCGTGTACTTCAACAAGGATGGAAGCGTGAAATCATGGGAGCCGTTCCTGACCGGCTTCCTTCAGAACAACGCCTATATCGGCAGGCCGGTCGATCTGCTGGTCATGAAGGACGGCTCGCTGCTTGTCTCCGACGATCACGCCGGCGCAATTTACCGCGTCAGCTACGGCGGCGGAGCCGCTTCGCGTTGAGAGTGGAAAGACGACGGCGAAATAGCGCATGCACGCGTTGCGCCGCATGCGCACACGCGTCGGCATGGGCACGAGCACTCATAAATAGCGGCTTTGTCGCTGCGCTTTTTTTGTTGCCGGCATTGGCGCACAGTGCGGAACCAGTCGAAGCGCGGCTTACTGTATGTCTCGCGTGCCACGGCGCAAAGGGGCAGTCGGCCACCCCTGAAGTCCCATCGCTCGGAGGGCAGCCGGATTTCTATCTGAGCGTCCAGTTGTTGTTGTTCCGGGACCGGCTGCGCGTTGTCGACGTAATGAATGCGATGACGCAAGGTCTGACTAACGACGATCTGCGCGCGATGGCGGCGTACCTTGCGAAGCTGCCTGCGCCGCAGCCCGCAAGCGGCGCCACTGATGCCGCGCGCATCGAAAAGGCGCGCGGGCTCGCCGAGCAAAACCGCTGCAACTTCTGTCATAACCGTGATTATTCCGGCAACGAGAATGTGCCCCGCCTCGCCGGCCAGCGCGAAGACTATCTCGTGAAAGCGTTACGGGAATACAAGAGCAACGCGCGGCGCGGCTACGATGCGTCGATGGCAGACGTGCTTTATTCCATCAGCGACGAGAACATTCTCGATCTCGCTTATTTTCTGTCTCGACACCGCTGACGCTCGAGGCATTGCTGACGATTCATCTACGGTAAATCGTGGCCATCGCTCGGGCTGGTCAAGATGGCGGCTCTCAAGGTAGAGTAGCGGCGCTGCATAATCGACGCGCGAGGTTCAGACCTTTTGTACATATACTTCGGCAGGCGCGAGCTCGCGGACC
>DASYSI010000272.1:0-1778 GCA_036003485.1 Burkholderiales bacterium
TGATCGAAGACAGTCAGCGCCACCCATTTACCGGACTGGGCAAACCTGAGCCTCTGATACGGAACCTGCGGGGATTCTGGTCGCGGCGCATCACGCGCGAGCATCGCCTGGTCTATCGCGTCGATGCGAGCGTGCTGCAGATCGCGCAGTGCCGCTTCCACTACTAGCGCCGAGTTTTTGGCGCCCAGGACCCGTTCGAACTTACGCCGTTAGCGGCACGCTTTTGACAACGACGTGGCTCGTCAGGCGGCGCGTGATATCGCGCCGCACCTGATTGAAGTCGATCGCCGAGACTTCACGCGGCCGCGCGAGCTTGATCCGCGCATCGTGTTCGATGCGGCCCGGACCCGCGGTCATCACGACGACGCGGTCGGAGAGCACGACCGCCTCTTCGACCGAGTGCGTCACGAAAATCACCGTGACCTTGGTGCGTTCCCAGATTTCGAGCAGTTCCTGCTGCAGCTTTTCGCGCGTCAGCGCATCGAGCGCGCCAAACGGTTCGTCCATCAGCAGCACTTCGCAATCGTTGGCGAGCACGCGCGCGATCGCCACGCGCTGCTTCATGCCGCCCGACAGCTGGCTCGGATAGTAGTCGGCAAATTTGGTCAGCCCTACCATCTCGGTATAGCGCATCGCGATTTCATCGAGCTTGTCTTTCGGCAGTCCGCGCTGCCGAGGCCCAAATCCGACATTCTGTTTGACCGTGAGCCACGGAAACAACGCAAAATCCTGGAACACCATGCCGCGCTCAGGACCGGGCGCGCCAATCGGCGCGCCATACATTTCTACCGTGCCCGCAGTGGCGGTCTCGAACCCGGCGATGATCCTGAGCAGCGTCGACTTGCCGCATCCCGAGGCGCCGATCAGGCAAACGAACTCGCCTTTACCGATCGTCAGATTGATGTCGCGCAGCGCTTCCACGGTTTGTTCGCCGATGACGAAACGCTTGCTGACGCCTTTGATCGCAAGCGTCGGTTTGGCGCTGCGGTGCAGTCCCGCATCAGGCATGATGTTGGGGGCTCCATGCAAGCAGGCGGTTATTGATTGCAACGATGATGCGATCGGAAAGAAAGCCGGCGAGCCCGATCACGATCATGCCGGCGATCACGAGATCGGTGCGCGACAGCGTGCGTCCGTCCATGATCACCGCACCGAGGCCTTCCGGCACGCCGGTCATTTCGCCGACGACGATCAATATCCAGGCGAAGCCATGGCCCAGGCGCAGGCCGTTGAATATCGATGGCGTCGCGGCGGGCAGCACCACCTGTCGAAACAGCGACGAGCCATTGCAGCCCAACATCGATGCCGCCTCGAACAGTTTGTGGTCGACCGAGCGCACGCCGAAAGTCGTGTTCAGCACGATCGGAAAAAACGCGCCGAGAAAAACGAGGAAAATCGCGGCATTCGGACCGAGCCCGAAAAAAATCATCGATAGCGGCAGCCACGCGGTGACCGGCACCGGCCGCAGGATTTGCAGCGTCGGGTCTATCAGATCGCGGACGAAGCGGATGCGCCCGATCAGGAGCCCGAGCGGTATCCCCACGAGCGCCGCAGCGAAGAACCCGCCATAGACGCGCTGCACCGATTTCCAGAAATGGATGTGTATGGTCTTGCTGAATGCGTCGTCGTAAATGCCGCCGAACGTGAAATCGTAAAGCATGATTGCAACGTCGCGCGGCAATGGGATCAGCCGTGTGCCGGTCAAGCGCACGCATAGATCCCATGCTGCGACGAGCAGGACCGGCACGATAACAGGCGTCAGCCAGCGCTTGGCTTTT
>DASYSI010000273.1:0-4545 GCA_036003485.1 Burkholderiales bacterium
ACCTACGTCAAGGAGCCGCTGCGCGTGTTCGAGCTCGATTTCGAAGCCAACCTGCCGATCGTGCGCTCGTGCGTCAAGTACGCCAAGCGCATTCTGTTTCCCTCGACTTCCGAAGTGTACGGAATGTGCCGCGACCGCGAATTTGATTCCGAGAATTCCGAACTGGTCCTGGGGCCGATTGCGAAGCAGCGCTGGATTTATTCGTGCAGCAAGCAGTTGATGGATCGCGTCATCTGGGCCTATGGCTCCGAAGGCCGGCTCGACTTCACGCTGTTCCGGCCGTTCAACTGGATCGGAGCCGGGCTCGACAGCATTCATACGCCGAAGGAAGGCAGCTCGCGCGTGATTACTCAGTTCTTCGGACACATTGTGCGCGGCGAAAATATCAAGCTTGTCGACGGCGGCACCCAGAAACGCGCGTTTACCTACATTAGCGACGGCATCGATGCGCTGATGAAAATAATCGAGAACCCGGACGGAATCGCCAATGGCAAAATCTACAACATCGGCAATCCGAAAAATAATTATTCGGTCAGGCATCTCGCCCAGATGATGCTCAAACTCGCGCTAACCTATCCCGAGTACAGTCGCAGCGCGAAAAAAGTGCGGCTGCTCAATATCAGCTCGGCGGCCTATTACGGCAAAGGCTACCAGGACGTGCAAAACCGCGTGCCAAAAATTGACACCACGTGCAAAGACCTCAAGTGGAAGCCGCGCGTTAATATGACCGTCGCGCTCAAGCATATATTCGACGCCTATCGCACCCACGTCGGCGATGCACGCAGGCTCGTTGACTGACATGCGTCAACCCGACTGCTCGATACGTCCGGCGCGACGCGAGGACATCGGGCATCTGCTGGAGCTGATCTCTGAGCTTGCCGAATATGAGAAGCTGACGCATCTGCTGCAAGTCGAGGGGGACTGCCTCGAGCGCGATCTGTTTGGATCAGCGCCGGCGGCCGAGGCTGTGCTGGTGTGGACGCGCGGCGATGCCGTGAGCGGCGCCGAGGTGCCGGCCGCCTTCGCGCTCTTCTTCCACAATTATTCGACCTTCCTGGGCAAACGCGGGCTTTGGCTCGAGGATCTGTTCGTGCGGCCCGCATGGCGCCAGCGCGGATTCGGCAAAGCGTTGCTGCGACATGTCGCACAAATTGCGGTGGAACGCGGCTGCGGCCGATTTGAATGGTCCGTGCTCGACTGGAACACGCCCGCGATTCGCTTCTATGAATCCCTCGGCGCAACCGTAATGCCCGACTGGCGCATTGCACGCGCGACCGGCGCTGCGCTACGCACGCTGGCAGCCAGGGTTTCGGCGTGATGACGCGCGCGCGGGTCGCACTCAAAATCGACGCCGATACCTACCGCGGCACGCGCGAGGGTGTGCCGCGCCTGATCGATATGCTGCAGCGGCACGGCGCCGGCGCGACTTTCCTATTTAGCCTCGGCCCCGATCATACCGGACGCGCGATCAAACGCGTGCTGCGTCGCGGGTTCCTGAAAAAGGTGTCGCGCACGTCCGTGCTCGAGCATTATGGGATGGCGACCTTGCTCTACGGCACCGCACTGCCTGGACCCGACATCGGCCGGCGCTGCGCCGATACCATGCGCCGCGCGCGCGACGCCGGCTTCGAAGTCGGAATCCATACGTGGGACCATGTCAAATGGCAGGACTCTGTCGCAGTCGCAAACGCACACTGGACGGAGCGCGAAATGCAGCTCGCGTGCGAGCGCTTCGAGGAAATCTTCGGCGAACGCGCGCGCGTGCACGGCGCCGCCGGCTGGCAGATGAACCTGCATGCTTATCGCGCAACTCAGCGCCTTGGTTTCGACTATTGCTCCGATACGCGCGGCAAATGCCCATTCATCCCGATTTATAACGCCGAGATCATTGCCTGCCCGCAGTTGCCGACCACTCTGCCGACGCTCGACGAATTGATCGGTGTCGAGGGACTGACCGCCGACAACGTCGCCGACCACGTGCTGCAACTCTCCCGCAACGCGCCACCGACGGGGCACGTTTACACTTTGCACGCCGAGCTTGAAGGCATGAAACTGGCGGCCGTGTTCGAGCGTCTGCTCGCCGGCTGGCGCGCCGACGGCTGCGAGCTCGTATCACTGCGCGATTATTTTTCCGCGCTCGAGCCGAAGACTCTGCCGCGTCACGTTGTCACCGCCGCCGAAATTCCCGGGCGCTCCGGCGCGCTGGCATTGCAAGGCAAGGAATTTCTGGCTGATCTGACGGCGACCTTGCCGGCGTGAGATATTTGCCCGACAATCGCGACTGAGTCTCCGAGTCAAAGCGTCCATGCCGAAGCAACCGTTTCCCGACTTTCAACTTCCAGGCACCAGCGGCGTCAGCTTCAAGTTTTCCGACCAGCGAGGTCGTCCGATCGTCATCTACTTCTACCCCAAGGACAATACCCCGGGTTGCACCACCGAGGGCCAGGAGTTCCGCGACCTGTATCCGCAGTTCCGGAAACTGGAATGCGAGGTGTTCGGCGTGTCGCGCGACAGCCTGAAGTCGCATGAAACGTTCAAAGCCAAAATGGGCTTTCCGTTCGAGCTGCTGTGCGATGCCGACGAAATCGCGTGCAAGCTGTTCAACGTCATCAAAATGAAGAACATGTATGGCCGCAAGGTGCGCGGCATCGAGCGCAGCACCTTCGTGATCAACCGCAGCGGCGAGCTCGTGCGCGAATGGCGCGGTGTCAAGGTGCCCGGCCACGCGCGCGAAGTGCTCGAATTCGTGAAGTCCCTGAATTAGCCCGCCCTCTCCCCAGGAGTGACATGACCCAGCGCAAACCTGCTTCCGTTATCACGCGCCTTCCGTCCAACGTCAAGCTGTTTGTGCTCGACACCAACGTGCTCATGCACGACCCTACCAGCCTGTTTCGCTTCGAGGAGCACGACATCTACATCCCGATGGCGACACTCGAAGAGCTCGACAATAACAAGAAAGGCATGTCGGAGGTCGCGCGCAATGCGCGGCAGACGAGCCGCTTTCTCGACGAAATCGTAAGCGCGACTGAGCACGACATCGAGCACGGCATCGAACTGCATGCGCACAACCGCAGCAACGCTTCGGGACGCCTGTTTCTGCAAACACAGGCGATCAGCGGTGAGCTGCCAGCGCGTCTGGCAAGCGGCAAGGCCGATAACCAGATTATCGGCGTGGTCAAACATCTGCAGGAAACCCATCCCAAGCGCCAGGTGATTCTGGTCAGCAAAGACATCAATATGCGGATCAAGGCGCGCGCGTTGGGGCTCGCCGCCGAGGACTATTTCAATGACAAGGTGCTCGAGGACACCGATCTGCTCTACACCGGCACGCGCGAGCTGCCGGCTGATTTCTGGGACCGGCACGGCAAAGGCATGGAATCATGGCAGCAGTCGGGGCACACCTATTATCGCGTGCACGGCCCGCTGTGCTCGAGCCTCCTCGTCAATGAATTCGTTTACCAGGAATCCGACCGGCCGCTTTATGCTCTCGTCAAGGAAATCGAAGGCAAGACCGCGATCCTGCAGACGATCAAGGACTACGCGCACCAGCGTCATAATGTATGGGGCATCACCGCGCGCAATCGCGAGCAGAATTTCGCTTTGAACGCGCTGATGAATCCCGACATCGACTTTATCACCCTGCTCGGCCAGGCCGGCACCGGCAAGACGCTGCTGACGCTCGCCGCGGGCCTTATGCAGACGCTCGAGCACAAGACCTATTCCGAAATCATCATGACACGCGTCACCGTTCCGGTCGGCGAGGACATTGGATTTCTGCCCGGCACCGAAGAAGAGAAAATGAACCCCTGGATGGGTGCGCTCGAGGATAATCTTGATGTACTGAACAAGACCGACGACGAGGCCGGCGAATGGGGGCGCGCGGCGACGCGCGATCTGATCCGCTCGCGCATCAAGGTCAAGTCGCTCAACTTCATGCGCGGGCGCACGTTCATCAACAAATTTCTGATCATCGACGAAGCGCAGAATCTTACGCCGAAGCAAATGAAAACACTGATTACGCGCGCCGGCCCCGGCACCAAGGTCGTGTGCTGCGGCAATATCGCGCAGATCGACACACCGTACTTGACCGAAGGCAGTTCGGGATTGACCTATGTCGTCGACCGCTTCAAAGGCTGGTCGCACGGCGGGCACGTGACGCTGCAACGCGGCGAGCGCTCGCGGCTCGCGGACTATGCGGCGGAAGTGCTCTAGCAGGCTGATGCAGAACCCCATGGGGCCGCGGCGCTGCTTGGCGGGGCGAGATGCGCGACGCGAGCCGCAGACGAATAGCATGACTATTCGCAAGGCTCGCAACAAAGCAGATCGCCCCGCCAAGCACCGCCCCGAAGGGTTTGCACGAAAAGTGCCCAGCTGCGGCGTTGCGCTCCTCGTCGAACAGAACGAGCGTTCGACCTTCGTCGCGCGCCTTGCATCTGAGCACTTTTCGTGCAAACGCGGCTCCCAGCGGGTTTTGCATCAGCCTGCTAGGCTATGGGCGGCGGCGCTTGAAAGTGCGCCCATTCGCCTTGATTTAACAGTGCACCT
>DASYSI010000274.1:0-7332 GCA_036003485.1 Burkholderiales bacterium
CGGAAATTAATGGCTGGAACAAACCTAGCACTGAATCGCGCGATTGAGAATCGCGCGACGCAAGGCCAATCCGCCGCCGGTCAATCCCAAGTCTAATTCAACCAACCAGCGGATAAAAGACGCACCCTGGCTGATGAGCAATATAGTCAGCTCCACAGGAGGGACGGTCGCCCACTCTTTGCCGTGGCCGTGCCGGTATACATGGACTGCGTCTACCCAATCGGCAAAGCTTTGAGCTGCACTCAAGCTAGACCGCTGGGCTTCAGGGTCCTTTGCATATAGTTTTTGAATGAGCGGTTCTAGTTCCGTTTTTACGAATTTGGCGACAAGCCCCTTCCCACTGTCGGAAATAAATTTCGTCATAATTTCCGCCGCTTCAAAGGAGTGTCGAAGCGCGCCTTTCGTATCCGCCGGGGTCCGCGCAAAGTTCTCGTGTGCCGCCTGGAATGCCGCCTGAACTCCCGCATAGCGATCCGATTCGAGACACTTCAGCGTTGACACGCGGTTTCGTTCAAATTCCTCATCTATGAGGTAACGAACGCCGCATTTCTCATCGAGTGAGTATCCGATGTTGTCTTCGCGAAACACGCGCGAGACAAAGGCGTGCCACGCATCTGCCTTGGGATAACTATAAATAAATTCGGCGGCGGCCAGCGCGGCGAATATTTCGCTTGTTGCCTTGGGTGCCACAGGGTATTTATTGCGCAGGAACTGCCAAATAAAAGTAATTGCGGTAAGCACCTGTCCAATTGGGAACTTGGTGAAAAATTCGTTGAAGTTACACCAATCGCCGGTCGCAAGTGCATAGCCGTGCGGGACCACAAGTCCTCCCTCTTGCTTTAGGTAGCTCGCTATCTCGAAATAGTCACTATGATGGTTTGCCAATAAGTAACCCTCCAGCCCATTGCGCAACACTTCGCTATCTTGGACTGGCGTCCCGCGATCCATATACACCCGAGAAAACGATTCGCCTACGAGAGATTGGTCATTTTTTGATCGATCGGCCATGAGTTCAATCGGCGTATCAGAGAAATTATTCGAGCATCATACGCCTTGCATTGACAGTGGAACGGCGCACTGCGCTGGTACAAATCGTGCAAAAAATTGAATTCGATCCGGAGACTGGTACGGGTCGCGTCCACTATCGAGTGGGACTCGGCGGCGCGCGATTCAATTTGAAAACCGCTGCCGCCGAGCTGGGACTCAGCGAGAGCGGGGTTTTACTGGCGACCCCACGGGGATTCGAACCCCGGTTACCGCCGTGAAAGGGCGATGTCCTAGGCCTCTAGACGATGGGGTCCAAAAGACGAACTCACGAAGGTATTACCATAACGCTGGTGGAGGTAAGCGGGATCGAACCGCTGACCTCTTGCATGCCATGCAAGCGCTCTCCCAGCTGAGCTATACCCCCACAAAAGACCGCGCATTATACCGGCGCGTCCTGGGGCTGTAAAGAAACGCTCACCCCGGGAAATGCTGCAATTGCGCCGTCATGCGCGCGATCACCTGTTCGCGCCCGATCAACTCGAGCGTCGCGTCGATCGCAGGCGTTTGCGTCGACGCCGTGACCATCACGCGCAGCGGCATCGCGATCCGCGGCAGCTTGAGTTGATGTTCGGCAACCACTTTCTTCAGCACTTCGTGTATGGCTGCACGATTCCATTCGACGCCGGCGAGCCGCTGCTGCAGATCGATCAGCGCCGGTTTGATCTGCGCCGAATAATGTTGTTGCCTGAGCTCAGCCGGGGGTTCGAGCGCGCGGTAAAAATAGACCGCTGCGTCGGCAAGCTCGATTGTGGTATTGGCGCGTTCCTTGAGCAGCGCGACGACGCGCGTGAGCGGCGGGCCGCTCGAGAAATCACATCCGTCGGCGATCAGATGTGGCTGTACCAGCACGGCGAGGCGGTCATCGTCGGACTCCTTCAGGTACTGATGATTCAGCCACAGCAGCTTTTCGTGATTGAAGCGCGCCGGGGATTTGCTGATGTGCGCGAGATCGAACCATTCGATCAACTGCGCGCGTGAGAATTTTTCCTCGTCGCCATGCGACCAGCCGAGACGCGCGAGGTAGTTCAACAGCGCCTCCGGCAGAAAGCCGTCGTCGCGATACTGCATCACGCTGACCGCGCCGTGGCGCTTCGACAAGCGCTCGCCGTCGGGGCCGAGGATCAACGGCACGTGCGCGAACTTCGGCAGCGTCGCACCGAGCGCGTGATAGATGTTGATCTGGCGCGGCGTGTTGTTGACGTGGTCGTCGCCGCGGATCACGTGCGTGATGTTCATGTCGATGTCGTCGACTACGACGCCGAAGTTGTAGGTCGGCACGCCGTCGGCGCGCAGGATTACGAGGTCGTCGAGCTCGGCGTTGCTGATCGTGATCGGGCCTTTGACTTCGTCATTCCACGTGACTTCGCCCGCGAGTGGATTTTTGAAGCGGATGACGGGCGGTACACCCGCCGGCGGGCTTTCGCTGGAATCACGCCAGCGCCCGTTGTAGCGCGGCTTTTCGCCGCGTGCGCGCTGCGCTTCGCGCATCGCATCGAGTTCCTGCATCGAGCAATAACAGCGATAGGCCCTGCCCTCCTGCAGCAATTGCTCCGCGACCGCCTGATAGCGCGGCAGGCGCTGCATCTGGTAGAACGGCCCTTCGTCGCAATCGAGACCGAGCCAGTGCATGCTGTCGAGAATCGCCTGCACCGACTCACGCGTCGAGCGCTCGAGATCGGTGTCTTCGATGCGAAGTATGAATTTGCCGCCATGCCGGCGTGTATACGCCCAGCAGAAGAGCGCGGTGCGCGCGCCGCCGATATGAAGGTAGCCGGTAGGGCTCGGGGCGAAACGGGTTCTGATCATGGCGGTGTTGCCGAAATTGCGCATTGTACGCGACGTTCGCGCAAGCATCGACTTTCATCTTCGCCGGCGTGCGGATTCGTCGATGCGCGCGCATCGATTAGAATACCGCTCTCGTCACGCCGCAGAAAATCAGGGAATCGCCATGTCGTTAAGACAGGCGGCGTTAAAACCGGATAGCACTCACGCAAAGGAAAGTTGATGATCAACGCCGCCATCGCCGGCCTCGGCCGCTGGGGACAGAATCTTGTCAACAGCATACAGGGCAAAAGCGACAAAATCCGCATCGTTGCCGGCACCACGCGCACGCTCGCCCCAGCCGCGGCAGACTACGCGAAGAAGCAGGGCTTCCCGCTCTACGATTCCTACAAAAAAATACTCGCCGATCCGAAGGTCGACGCAATTGTGGTGGCAACGCCGCATTCGCAGCGCGTGGAGCTGATCGTCGCCGCGGCCAAAGCCGGAAAGCACGTGTTCACCGAGAAGCCGCTTACGCTAAACGTGCGCGACGCCGAAACGTGCGTCAAGGCGTGCGCCGATAACAAGGTTACGCTCGCGGTCGGCTACAACTGGCGCTTCCAGCCTGCGTTACAGGAGATCCGGCGCATGCTCGACGACGGACGATTGGGAAAACTGCTGCACATCGAAGGCAATTTCTGCGGCCCGAGCGTCTATCGCTTCGGCCGCGACCACTGGCGGCTGAAGCGCGAGGAAGGCCCTGCCGGCGGCATGACCGGCCGCGGCGTGCACGTCGTCGACGCGATGATGTATCTGTCGGAACCGATCGACACCGTGGTTGCCCAAAGCTCGCGCCGCGCGCTCGATTACGGCATCGACGACACAACCTCGATGCTGTTTCGCTTCAGGAACGGCGCGACCGGTTATCTGGGAACATTCATTGCGACCGCCGAAACCTGGCGCATGCAGGTGTTCGGATCGCGCGGCTGGGCCGAAGTCGGCGACGTCGAGCACCTGACGACGTGGGAGATGCGCGTGTGCTTCGTCGATCCGGATAATCTCAACGTGCACAACAAGCCCCAAACCGTGACTTTCCCGCAAGTGAGCACCGAGCGCGCCGAGCTTGAAAACTTTGCCGCCGCGATCAACGCAAAACGCGCGCTCGCGGTCGCGGGCGGCGACGAAGTGCACGGCGTCGCGGTGCTGGAAGCGATACTGGAGTCGGCAGCCACGGGCAAGACGGTAAAAATCAACTAAAGGACTTCCGCGAGCCCGGCGCGCGACGCTTTACGCAATCGTCATCATCACCGGCGCGTGGTCACTGGTTCCGACACTGGCAAGAACCACGCAGCTTGCGGCGCGCGCCGCGATCGTCTTCGAGGCGAGAATATAGTCGATGCGCCAGCCGATATTGCGCTGACGCATGTTGCGCCACGGCGGCCACCACGTGAACAAGTCTGGATTTTCCGGATCGAGCGCGCGGCCCACGTCGACAAAGTGCGCGCCGAGCAGCGTCTCGAATAGCTCGCGCTCATCGGCGCGCTGTCCGATGACGCCGGCTTTGCGCTCGCGCGGATGCACGTCGATGTCGAAACGCGCGACGTTGAGATCACCGCACACGATGACTTCGCGTCCCTCCTCGTGCAGCCGTTTCGCCCATGCCGCGAGCCCGGTTAAGAAGCTCAGCTTCGCGGCATAGTCCTTTCCGCCATTGGGCACATAGACCGAAGCGATGACCCAGTTGCCGAACGCAACCTGTACGATGCGCGTTTCCATGTCAAAGTCGGGATGGGTGAACGCGGGCTCGTCATTGAACAAACTCTTCTTGACGTGAAGTGATACACCCGAATAACCACGCCGGCCGTGCCAGTAGACGTAGTAATCCTCGAGCTGGCACCGCGCGGGGATCTGGGCAGGCTCGGCTTTCAATTCCTGCAGACACACGACATCCGGTTGGTCGCGTTCCAGCCACTCGCAAAACTGCGCTTCGCGGGCGCGGATCCCATTGACGTTCCAGGTGGCGATTTTCATTTGGCAGGATGTCGCTATCGTTTTGTAGCGCCGGTCTGCCGCTTGAATTCCTCGACGGTCTCATCGACGCGCTGAAACACGGCGCCCTTGTCCTTCAGCTTGCGGATCAGTTTTTCCAGCATCATGATGCGATGGCCGCGGCCGATGATGAACGGATGGCAGGTATACGTGAGCACACCCCACTTGACCGCTTTGCGCATATAGAGAAAATCGTTCAACCAGTTCTCGAGCACGCTGTCCGCGTTCATCAGGCCGGGACGGATCGCGGTGCCCGTGCGCATGAACTCGAAATGCGGCGCATCGTCGGTCGACCAGCTGATCGGCATTTCGACGAGCGAGGTCTTGGGTCCGAATTTTGCCGGCTGCTCGAGCTCGATCACGTCTCCGCGGCGCGCGTAGTAAGGCGTGTAATCGTCTCCCATCATGCTGCTGTCGTAAGTAAAACTGTGTTTCAGCAAGAGCTCGACTGAATGCGGGCTCAGATCCCACGACGGCGAACGGTAACCGCGCGCGTATCGGCCCGAAATGCGCTTGATCGCTTCGTTGCCGCGCACGAGCTCGGCCTCCTCTTCGTCGCGCGTGTACGCCGACGGCGACACGTGCTTCCAGCCATGATGCGCAATTTCGTGTCCGGCATCGACGACCGTCTTCACCGCCTCGGGAAAAGTTTCTATGGTATGGCCCGGCACGTACCAGCTCGATTTGATCCGGTATTTCTTCATCAGCGCAAGCAGCCGCGGCGCTGCGACGCGCGGCCCGAATTCGCCGCGCGAAATCGCGCTCGGAGTCGGCGTGCCGCGCGCGATAAATCCGGATATCGCGTCGAAATCGAAAGTCAGGCAGACGATATGCTTGGAAGCCATCTCAGAATCCTTCAGGCGGCGAATGCGAACGATTAGGCCGGGCTGATTATATCAGCGACGTTCAAGCACGCCGCGCGCCAATTCGCTATGATTCAGCACTCACTTTGCTCACTTTCACAATATAAAAAATGCCACTCGAACATCTGGTCCAGAACTGGACGGTGCGCAAGCCGCTTGCGCGCTCGCGCTATGGCGTCGTTGCTACACAAAATCGCATTGCCGCGGCCGCCGGCGCCAAAGTGCTCGCCGCGGGAGGCAATGCCGTCGATGCCGCGGTTGCAACGAGCTTCGCCATGGCGAGCGTCGAGCCGTGGAACAGCGGCTTGGGCGGCGTCGGCTTCATGCTGATCTACCTCGCGCGCGAAAAACGCGTGCAGGTCGTCGACTTTGGACCGATTTCACCGCGCAAACTCAAAGTCGCCGACTATCCGCTCACCGGCGGCTTTACCACCGATCTTTTCACCTGGCCAACCGTCGAGGACGACCGCAATGTGCACGGACCTCAGTCGTTCGCCGTGCCTGGACTTGTGTCCGGAATGGGAACCGCGCTCGAGCATTTCGGTACCCGCCCGTTCGCGGAATTGCTCGCGCCGGCGATCGAGCTCGCCGAGCAAGGAATCGCAGTCGACTGGTATTTGACGCTCAAGGTCGCCACCATGGCGCACGAGCTCGCGCGCTACCCGACCACGCGTGAAGTCTATCTGCCGCACGGTTTGCCCCCGGTAACGCCGGCCGGCGCCCGACTCAACCGGCTCAACTTGTCCGGTCTTGCCGACACGCTGTGCACACTCGCGCGCGACGGCTGGCGCGATTTTTACGAGGGTGCGATCGCGCTCACTATCGCGAACGACGTCAAGGCGATGGGCGGATCCCTTGGCATCGAAGATCTACAGCATTACCAGGCGCGTGTGGTCGAGCCGCTCGAGACGGCCTATCGCGACGCGCAGCTCGCGCTCGCACCCGGGCTTACCGCCGGCCCCACGATGGCACAAACACTTTCAGCGTTGAGCGCGATGACGTTTCAGCGCGGCACCCCTCAGCCCGCCGAGTTCGTCGCCTATGCGCAGGTATTGCGCAAAGCTTTCAATGAACGGCTGCAAACGATGGGCGACACCAGCGACGCTCGCGACCCCTCGTCGACCACGCATTTCAATGTCGTCGACCGCGACGGCAACATGGCCGCGGTCACGCAGACGCTGTTGTCGGTATTCGGCAGCAAGGTCGTATTGCCGGGCACCGGAATATTGATGAACAACGGCATCATGTGGTTCGATCCGCGGCCGGACCTGCCCAACAGCCTGGCGCCTGACAAACGGCCGCTCACCAATATGTGCCCGGTCATCGTGCACCGCGCCGGCGAGCCGTGGTTTGCGATCGGCGGTTCCGGTGGACGCCGCATTTTCCCGGCGGTGTTCCAGATCGTGTCGTTCATGGTCGATCACGGCATGACGCTCGAGGATGCCTTTCACCAGCCGCGTATCGACGCGAGCGGCGGCGAGTCGGTCGGCGTCGATCCGCGCCTGCCCGATGCGGTGCGCATCGCGCTCGCCGCGCGCTACGAGATCAATTTGACCGAGCTGGTTGTGTATCCGACCAACTTCGCGTGCCCGAGCGCCGTGCTGCGCGACCC